>JANWZU010000177.1 GCA_025054795.1 Candidatus Caldarchaeum sp. | reverse complement strand
CCGTTCCTCCATTCTTTTCTGAGACACCTTGAGTCCTCTTCCACGGGTTGGCTTATTAGTTTTAAAAGAAGCTATGCTTAAATAGCTGCCGAACCCGCTGAAAGACTTTCCAAAGCCTTCAGAGCCTCCTTGACATGCTTGTCGGGAAGCATTCCGTCAACGACTTTCACGACAACGCCTTTCTCGTCTATGACGAACGTCTTCCTCTTGCTCATGCCCAGAAGGCCCACGGCGTCGTAGGCTTTTGAAACTTTTCCGTCGACGTCGCTCAGCAAGACATGGGTTAGACGGTGCTTCTCGGAGAACCTTTGATGGCTTGTTAAGCTGTCTCTGCTGATGCCTAGTACAACGGCGCCGTGTTTCTCAAACTCAGGCAGCATGTCTCTTACGAGACAGTTTTCACGGGTGCAGCCGGGCGAACCGTCCTTCGGATAGAAAAACAGAACAACCCTACGTCCCCCAAGCTTTTCAAGCTCAACAACACCGCCTCCGCTGGAGGGAAGTGAAAAGGTTGGCGCTAGGTCGCCTTCCTTGACCATCAAGGTTTGAGAGGGCTGTCGATTTAATAGCATTTACTCAATTGCCGAGGCTGTTAGACAAATGCAATTTTTAAATAAGGCATGCGGAACCCAGCGCCATGGTTGTTGTTTCTGGTAGACAGGTCTCGAAGGAGCTGATGAAATACGTTCCCGTTGTTCCGTTGGAGGAGAGGGATAGGAGATGGAGCCGTGTTAGGAGGAAGATGTCTGAACGTGGGATCGACTGCCTTGTAATCTGGTCGAGCGACAGAGGATACGGAACGTCGCACGCCAACATGCGGTACCTGCTGGGAATCGCACCCGAGTCGATTGCAGGAGGAATAGGCTTATTTCCAGCTGAGGGCGACCCGGTTGCGTTCGTAGACTATCCAAACTACTACGACCCTTACCCCGCCCATCTAGCCTATCAAGACTGGATCACAGACATAAGGCCACTCGCGGGGATGAACCCCATCGCCGAGGAGATTAAGAAGAGAGGATATGGAGAAGGAGTCATCGGGCTTGTTAGCCACTATCTAGCATGCATGGTTGAGCAGGAGCCTTACATCGTTCCGCATTACGATGTCCTTGCTCTTCAGCGGTTTTTACCAAAAGCCAAGCTGGTTGAGGCGACAAACTTGGTTGACTCTGAGCGGATGGTTAAGAGCGATTTCGAGGTTGGAATGCTTGAAAAGTCCGGAGTAATCGCTAGGAAGATGGTTGACGCACTCATCGAAACCGCTAAGCCGGGTGTGAGAGAGAACCAACTCGTGGCTGAGATGACTTACGTTATGCTAACCGAGGGCGGTGAGGGTTATCTTTTCAACCAGCTGGCTTCGGGAAGCATAGACAGTGAGTGGAGGCATCTGCTTCATGGGAAGGGCCTGCCACTAGGGCCAACCTCGAGGCCGCTAGGAGACCACGACATCGTAATCACGGAATTCCACGCAGGATACGGAGGATACCTCACTGGAGTGGAGTTCACAATCCTAGTCGGCAGAGAGGATGGAAACGTCAAGCACATCCACGACGTAGCCGTGGAGGCCTTTAAGAAAGCTTTGCCGAAGTTCCGCCCCGGCGTAAGGCTTCAGGAATGCATAGATGCGATGAGAAGACCAGTGCTAGATGCAGGGCTGAAGTACATCGAGTTGGGGTTCCACGGCCATGGACTATCCTCGCCCGATTTCCCAACCTACGTTTACAGCTCCGAGTGGCCTTACGAGGCTGGTCAGGGGTTGGAGGAGATGAGGTTTGAGAGAAACATGGTTTTCGGGATAAACATAGACCTTCACAACCCACGGTGGAGGGACGACGTTGGGATTATGCTAGGGGACACGGTTGTCGTCGACGACCCTCCCAAGCTGTTGGCGAAAATACCTCTTGACCTACCTGTGTGCAGGTAGCTCCATCCTCTTGTCGCCAGATAGCTGAGGAAACTTTTTCAAAACTTTTTCAACAAGCTCTTTGTCCGCTGTTGCAACAGGTGGGAAGCTTGCAAGCCTGTGGTAGGGACGGCAGGCGTTAATGATGGCCCTTGTGTTAGTTATGTCGCCCTCCTCTGCTTTCTTGGGGTCTAGCAGCGGGTCGACCGGACTGTCCCAGCATCCTCGGATGATGTCGATGTCTTTTTCAGGGTCGCATCGTGTGGCTACCGCCCAGACGACCTCCTGAAGGTTTGACGGGTCTATGTCGTCATCCACCACTATCACGAACCTGCCTGCGTAAGCTCCTGCTCTGCATGCAGCAGCGGCCAAGCCAGCCTGTTTTGCATGCCCAGGATACCGCTGCTTAATCGAGACAACGACCCAAAACCCTGCAACCCCTCCCGTGCCGCCCTCGTTGGCGCACCACACCCCCTTCACCTCAGGAACATGCTGCTCAACCTCTCGCCACAAAGCAGCGGAGCTTACGACGTTTATCGCCAGAGCCTCGGGAAGCGGAGGCTTGAGAGGAGGGTTCCCCTGTATGATTGGGTTGTCTCTGTAGTAGATTCTCTTGACTTTCACGACCGGGCATTTCTTGGCAGGGGTCACGTAGCCGGGCCATTCTCCGAACGGGCCGTCGTAAACGGACTTGACCCACGTCGGAATCAGCTCTCCCTCGAGAACAACTTCTGAAGTTGCTGGAATGGGCAGCCCTGTCAACTCGCTCACTATGTATTTGACGGGTTTCCGACGTATGCCTCCGGCAGCGTCGAAGACAGACTCTCCCCAGCCGGTGAGTTGGTAGCCGCCCATCACAAAGAAAGTTGGCTCTTGGCCGAGCGAGATGGCTATGGGGCAGTTCATCCCACGCTCCCAGTAAAGCTTCCGGATTAGGTCGCCGTGTTTTCCTCCGGCTATGTTTATTGAGACCTCGTCCCTGCCTACAACCATGACCCTGTATGTTCCGACGTTTACCCAGCCCTCGTCAGGATGCTTCGTAATTACAGAGCAGCCTGTACCGATAAACCTTCCGCCGTCGTACTTGCTCCAGCGGGGCGCTGGAAACCTTGAAACATCCACTTCGTCTTCCTTCAGGACGTTTTCCATCACAGGCCCGTCGGAAACCTCGACAGGCTTCACAACAGGCCGCTGTTCAAGCTTCTCCTTCCAGGCCCTAACCATCCTTATTCCGGTAAGCGAATCGTCTAAGCCAAGCACTCTAGCCGTCCTCTTCTCCGTGTTGAACAAGTTGGACACCACTCTGAATCCTGGAGGCTTGCCGGGTATTCTGTCGAACAAGACCACCGGAGGGAGAGGTTTCTTGGCCATGACCTCCGTGACAACACCGATTTCAAGCTCCTCTTCGGCGCCCATCACCAACTGCAGCTCGTTCTCTCTTTCAGCATCCCGGATGAATTCACGCAGGTCCTCGTATGGGAAAGGCACAGCACCCAGAAGCAAATCCATCCTATAAGCGTTATTTGATGATCTAGTCAAAACTTACGCTTAAATATGCTGCGCCTTGCACTGCTCCGAACCGTCATGGACGTGTCGTACCTTTCATGGTGTTTACGGAATAACGACTTCGACAGCCGGACTTATGCTTCGCTTGCGAAGGAGGCTGAAAACATGGGATACTATGGTTTCTTCTCGGTTGAGGGAACTGACCGAAAAGCCCTTCCACACCTCATCACGGGAAACATAAGGTCGGCGTTCATAAACAACGCAGCCGCAGCGCTAGCTACATCCAAGATCAAGCTGGGAACCAGCATAGTCAGCATATACAGCAGAACACCATTAGCCACAAGCTTCGAAGCAGCTACGCTCAACGAACTCTCCAACGGCCGTTTCATCCTCGGAGTCGGTGTTGGAGGGCCTTGGCTTGTCGAGAAAGGCTACGGCTACCCGCTTGACAGGCCGGCTGTGAGAATGAAAGAGTTTCTGACAATTGTGAAGCAAGCCCTTTCGGGTGCTAAGGTGGATTTTCAGGGAGAGTTCTACAAGGTTGTGGATGTCAGGCTGGAACAGCTGCATCCGTCTGCTCCGCCTGTGTTGATGGCCGGGCTCAACCCCGCCATGTTGAAGGTTGGAGGAATGCTTGCTGACGGCGTCATACTCAACATGTTCCCCACAGAAGCCTTGGAATTCGCCCGTGAAAAAATCAGTGAAGGGGCTGAGAAGGCCGGTCGGAACCCGAGGGATGTCAAACTGTACGTTTTAGCCGCATGCGGCGTTTCCGACGAACCTACCGTGGTAAACTCGCTGAAAACAGGCATAGCCTTCTACTGCCACATCTCAACGCATCACAAATTCCTTGCGTACGCAGGTCTGCAGAGCTACGCTGAAAAAATACAAAGAGTTTGGTCAGAGCAGGGCCCCGAAAAAGCTGCTGAAGAAGTGAACGATCTGCTTCTGGAAAGGCTTACGCTAGGATACACCCCGGAAAAAATAGCATACAGATGTAAAGAGTACCTATCTAAGGGTGCTTATCCGCTGATTTATCCGCACTTCGACAAGGAAAACGGTAAGCAAAAACTTCTTAGACTGATGCATGCTTTGACGAAAGCCTAGTCGCTGACAAGCTTCAGCTTCTTCAGCACAGGCCCGCCCGCAACACCAACGTCCACGCTTTTCAAAGTACTCAAGTCAACGTATTCAAGCCTCTTAAACCACGGCCTTTTGTTGAACTTCAAACCGTGTGTTCTGTAGATGAAGCAGATATGCCAGTGGTTGTACCCAGGGTAGTACTTGCTGGGTTGCGTAAAGGAGACCACGTCAAGCAGCTCGAGCTTATCAGCGTTTCCGTCGAGCATGTTTTTGACGATTCTCTCGGCACAGCTAAAGGGGTGTTCTCCGTAGTGGAGGAAACCTGAAGGCACGAACCACTTGTCCCGCCATATTCCTTCCCTATGGATATATATGCCCCATTCACTCCGAAGGTAGTCTCCGTAGGCGTCTCCGTCTAGCAAACCGGCCAGAATCGAGCTGCCCCTCACGTCGAGCAAATAAGTCATCACACAAGTTCCACCGACTGGGATGTATTTTATTCCGTCTTGGTCTACTCCGAACCTAGCCCATCTCTTGAACTCGTTTTCACGGCTGTGCTCCATGACCTTTCCGCTACCTGTATCCTGAGACGGCTATAACTTTTACAGGTATCTCGCTGAGCTCGCTGAAGTAGAACGGGACGACGTAGACCGTCAACCGCCGGTTCGCAACCTGAATGTTGTAAAGGTTCTCGACTATCAGGATGTCTCTGTTAAGAAATATTTCATGCACAGGTCTGTCGCCTATCTTTAACCGCTTTACGACTGGCATGTCGGGTGAAGGCGTGTCCATGCACAGCATCTTAATCCGCCTAGACGCAAGCCATTCAGCAGCCTCCTCCGTCAGATAAGGATGTTCGAGATACTTGGCGTCCTCACGGTGCCTCCACCACCCCGTGTTGATCAAAACGATGTCCCCCCGCCTCACCGAAGGCACAGAGTTCTCCAAGTCTTCACGGCTTATCGGTTCCATAGAGTCTTTCGACAACTGTATGACGGCGCCCCTTCCCACAAACTTATCCGGCGGGTAAGAGGTGATTGTTTTCCCGGCGGGGTCTATGAACCTAGGGAGGTCTATGTGCGTATCCTTATGGGTTATCGTGATTTTTCTGCAGATCTCCCAGTTGTATACGTCATGGCCGGGCTCGACTGACTGGGGGAACAGGTTTCCGCTGCCGTTCACCGTAATGGGGAACGTTAGGTCGTGGAACCATCTGCCTCCGCTGTGCGTACCTCTTCGTTTGTCTACTCCAGCCCACCTGTTCTCAAGCAACTCTTCTATTCTCTGGGCCAGCTCTCTCACGCTCAGCCCATACGCGGCGGTTTCCTCAAGTAGCCTCAGCTGCAGATGCGGGTCTTTAACTGTCAGAAGAAGCCTTAGATGATAAAGCCCCACGGCTGCTTTCGTAGCGCTACGAATAGACCTGAACCGTCCGATGACCGCGGGTGAGAGCCTGAGAAGCTCAACCCTGTTGTAGATGTAGTCCCGGGACAGCCCTAGCATTTCAGCCAGCTCCTCGTATGATTTGCTCAGTCTGGACCTCATGTAGGAGAAGAGCTTAGCCTCTTCGACCGGGTCTCTGTCAAGTCTGTGGAGGTTCTCAAGACAGTGCTGAAGAAGAAACTGTTCGTCGTCGAGGTTCCGCTCAACATAAGCCGATATTTTACTGAGTCCAGCCAGCTTAGCGGCTTCCAGTCTCCTTCTGCCCCACACTAACTCGAACAAGTTTCCGCTAGTCTTTCTGACTTTTATCGGGACCGACACATCCCCTCTAGTCCTAAGCTGTTTAGCCAAACTAACTATGTCCCCCAAGTCTTCCCTTGAGGGCAGCCACTCCGGAACCACTATCTTGTCTAAAGGAATCATCGTCAACTCTTTATTCGCCCGAGATTTACTCATCTAAATACCTGAGTCATAAGAGGCATGTAAGGCTTGTGGTTGTACAGCCTAAACCTAACTATCCGGCTTCGTTTAACCCGTGTATCTGTGAGGATTTGAGGATGATAACGCTTATATCATACTTACAGTAAATA
>JANWZU010000147.1 GCA_025054795.1 Candidatus Caldarchaeum sp. | reverse complement strand
TCCTCTATCTTAACTAGGAACTCTGTCAGAACCAGCCTGTTTTCCTGTATCTGCGGAGGAGCTGCTTCTGACGTTCTCCGGGCCGACTGCGTCAAAGCCTTCTGGAGAGCTGACACAACCTCCTGTATCGTGGCGGTCATCAACTCCGGCTTGAACGGGAGCTCTATCGGCGGAAGGACGTTTATCTCGGGCTTCGGCTTGGGCTTCGGCGGGACGTCTCCCTGAAGAAGCTTCTCAGTCTTGATGCGGTGAATCGTCGCAGCCGAAAGCACAGCTATTCCGCAGAGGTTGAGGTCTATGTAGCCGTGCCTACGCAGAGCTTGGGAGAACTCGTGCAGGACTTCGTTCAGCCTCACCTCCCAAACCTTCAGCCTGTCCAGACGTGTCACGTCGAATAGGATACGCCAAGGTGATGCGAGCGCTCCGTCGTCGAACAAGCTATCCAGCCTCAGCCACCTCCGCCAGCCGGGTCTTCACAACCTGCGACGACTCGTTGACCATGTAAACACCGAAGAGAGCGTCCGCCTGCTCCGCTATGATGTCCTTCAAAGTGATGATTATTATCTGTTTCTTCGAAGACATCTTCTTCATCAGGTTGACTAGGTTTTTGACATAGACGACGTCCAAGTGGGCGTCTATTTCGTCGAAGATGTAGAACTGTGCTGGTGTTAGGTCTTGGAGCGCCAGTATCAGGGCCACGGCTGAAACGGATTTCTCGCCGCCGCTCACCGACGAGGTGCTTCTCGGCTGCTTACCTACAAACTTCACAATCATCTCAACGCCTGAGTTGAGCGGGTCTTGAGGGTTTTCGAGACGCAGGTATCCCTCGCCCCCCGTAAGCTGGTTGAAGTAGAAGTTGAAAGACTCTGAAACCCTCTCCAGAGCTTTGTTGAAGGCCTCGACCTCCTCCCTGTTGATCGACTCGATAAACTCGAGTATCCTGCTCCTCTCCATCTCAAGCTCGTTTATCCTCGTCGAACGCAGCTTGTAGTTAGGCACTATACTGTCATACTGCATGACGGCAAGCTGGTTGACTACGGCTATCTCCTTCGCCTCCTCCTCCAAGCTCGGAAGGAGCTCTTGAGGTATTAGGGCTTGGCCGTCGTCTTCCAGAGAGGTCATGGCTCTGAGCCGTTCGTTCAGAGACTGTAGAGCTGTCTCCAGCCTTACCCTCTCGACCATTATGTTGTTGTTTTCCTTTTCGAGAGACGACATCTCCTCTCGGAGCTTTTGGAGCAGCTTCTCCGTCTCTCTCAGCTCCTTGGTTTTGGATTCAAGCCTTTGTTCGACGTCTCTGAGAAGAGCTTCTGCGTCGGCTCTGAGGGCCTCGAGCCTATCCAGTTCTTCTCCGACGACGCTTATCTTAGACTTGACGGCCTCAGCCTCCGCAGCAGCTCTCTCGCTCTGGTTAGTCAGGAGAGCCAGCTCTTTTTCCCCGTTCTCCAGCCTTTCGGCGATGGTCTTCAGCTCTATGGCTATGCTGTCCCTCTGCCTCTCGACGTCCAAGTAATTCTTGTAAAGAACCGAGGCTTCGGCCGATTTTCTTCTGACGGCCTCGTCAGCTCTCCTAACCTCAGCCCTCAAACTCTCCACCTCAGCCTTGAGACGGGCCAGAGCCTCCAACTCACCGCTCTTCTCAGCCAGCGTGTTCCTCAGCTTCTCAGCATCTTCCTGAAGGCCCGTGATGCTTTTCTCAACGGCCAGCAGCCTTGACCTCCCGCTCTCCAGCTGTTTGTCGAGGCTGTTGAGGCTGGCCTCAAGTCTCCCTATTTCGAGTCGTTTCTCGTTAAGCTTCTTCTTCAGCGCCTCAGCCTCCTCCTCTTTCTGCTTGATCGATTCCCTAAGGCTGGTCAACTCTTTCTCAAGCTTGGAGTGTTTAGAGGTTATCGCTGCGCACACCTGCTCAAGCTTCCTCAAGCCGTTTTCAACGACAGCGGCCAGCCGCTCCTCGGCACGGCCCGCTGACACGCTTATCGAGTAGTTCTGTCCAATGTACACTCCGTCGGAGGTTGCTGCGTTCCTGTCCTCTGCGGTGAGTTGTGTAGCCGAGTCAACACGTTTCGGCGGAGGTGAGCCTGTGATGCTCTGCACAACCCTCTCGATGTCGGGGCCGGTTTTAGTGAGCGGAATTATTTTCAAAGGTATGCCCAGCTCTGCCGACCTAGCTGCCAGCGATAATGCGTTGTCGACGTCGTCGACGACAAGGGCGTTGACCCAGTCTCCCAGCGCAGCCGCTAGGTGAGGTTCGAGCTTATCCCCGAAATGTTCTGCAACTGTTTTGACCGGGCTGTCCACTCGGCTCCTGCTTCCGCTTTTCCTGACGGATTCCACTAAGTCTTCGAGGGTGTTTCGGAGAAATCGCGCCTCCTCTAGAACTTTGTTCAACTCGTTAATTTTACGGTAAACTTGCTCGGCTTTTTCTCTCTCGGCTTTGAGCTTGCTAGCCAACTCATCCGCAGAAGATGAGATGGATGCCTCAAGGGCCCTGTTCTCGCCTATTGCCGCAGCAGTTGTCTCTCTCCTCCTGTGGATTTCCTCAAGCTGCCTCCTAACCTCATCAGCCTCCTTTCTCTTGGCGTGTATCTGTTTCTCTAGGTTTTCAAGGAGTAGAGACCTTCCGTCGTCGCTCAGCTTAAGATACCTAACCTCGTTGATTTTAGATTCATAGGCTTCTTCAAGCTCCTCCAGCTTCTTCCTAACGGCTTCAGCTTCTTCCCTCAGCGCTTTGAGCTGGTTTTCAGCCGATTTGTGAGCTTGGGCAGCTTGCTCCGCCTCCGAAGTTTTCTCTTCTAACCTGGCCTGAAGCTCGGCTGACCTCTCTCTCAATTTCTGCATCCTCTCTGTCAGAAGTTTCCGCTGGTCGACAACCCGCTCAAGCGTTGTCTGAAGAGACTTAAGCTCAGCCTCGAGCCTCGTCTTCTCAGACTTCTTGACGTAGCTCTGGTTTTCAAGGTCTCTGATAACAGCACCTCGCTCAACACGTGAATGCTGAAGCTCTTCAACCTCCATCCTGAGCTGCGAGACTTTATGCTCAGCATCTTGCAGCTCCCCTTGCTTCTCCGCCAGATTCTTCATAACTTCCTCGGCATGCGTCTCAAGCTGAATCAACTGCTGCCGCAGCGCCTTCGCCTCCAACTGCAGCGAAGCCGACCTCAGCCTGCCCATCTCCCTCTCAACCAAGGTCTTCCTAAGATACTGGTTTCTCTCAAGCTCCAGCTGCTTCACCCTGCTCCTGACCTCGGAGGTTGCTGCCTTAGCCACGTCGAGGTTTCTCTGAGCTGCTTCAAGCTCCTTCAGAGCCTCGTCTCTTCTCCTCTTGTAGCCTGATATCCCGGCTGCATCCTCAAGCATCTGCCGGAGCTCACGGCTGTTCATCTCAGCTATGCCCACCACGGAGCCTTGGGTCACGAGGTTCAGGCCGTCGGGCTTTATGTTGGCCGCTGACAGCAAGGTGAGCATCTCGTTGCGTGATACGCTCCGGCCGTTGACTAGGTACTCGCTCTCTCCGGTCGACGAAAGCCTCCTAGTTAGGACGACTTCGTCCGAGTCTACTGGGATTGTTCTTTCGTGGTTGTCGAGTGTTAGTGAGACGGATGCATGCTGTTCCTGTCCTTTGGCTGATTCGTGGAGGAGTTTGGAGAAGCGGTCGGCTCGTAGGTTGTGGGCGCTGAGCTCGCCCAGAGCGAACTTGACTGCGTCCAGAACGGTCGATTTCCCCCCGCCGTTAGGGCCTGTGATTACGATAAGCCCCGGCGGAAGCTTAATCACAGTTCTCCTGCTTCCGAAGGACTTGAAGCCCTGAACAGCCAGCGCCCTGAGCCTAACCATCTGCCAAAACAGCCGTTTACGGGTGTTTATCAACATGCCTCCAAGGTCCTACCCTCGATAATATTCGGGTAAAACCATCGCCGCCGTAGTGTTCTAACGAGAGGTTTAGGCAGCCTTTATACCGAGCTGCTTTCTGTGATGAGGAGATGGGCCGGACGTACAGAATCGCTGGATTGAGGAAGGCGGTTGCTGAAAGGCTTGGATACAGCCTTCGGAACTCTCTGCCCGTCGCCCTGATGACCGACTACGATGCATCGAACCTTTTGACGGTCTACAACGGCTTCAAGCAAAAGCTTGGACGAGAAAGCCCCAGCATCACAGCTATAATCACGAAGGCCGTGGGCGACCTTCTGCGTGTCAACCCATCTTTCAACGCTGTTGTGGAGGGAGATGAGGTTTCTGAGATGGATGAGGTGAACATAGCTGTGGCGGTTGAAACGCCACGTGGGCTCTACGCTCCCACGATAAAGAACGTAGACAGGAAAACCGTTTTCGAGGTTGAAGCCGACCTCAGGAGGCTGTCTGAGAAGGCGTTGAACGGCACCATAACCTTGAACGAGCTGACGGGCCACAGCTTCACCGTCTCCAACCTCGGCCACTTAGACGTCGTGTACTTCACGCCGATAATCAACCCACCCGACGTCTGCATCCTAGGAATCGGAGCGATTAGAAGCTCCGAAACATCAGCCAGAGGCCATCTAACCCTAGTCTTCGACCACCGGGTTGTGGACGGCGCTCCTGCTGCAGCGTTTTTGAGGGATGTTAAAAGGGCGTTGGAGAGCCTTGGTTAGCATGTTTTTATTGTTGGGCTGAACCCCCGATGCTGTGGTACAGTACATCGCCGTGCTAGCCAGCCACAGCGCTCTCGACGTTTTGGACGGAGCCAGAGACGAGGGGTTCAAGACAGCGGCCCTAGCCAAGAAGGGACGTGAAACAGCGTACAGAGAGTTTCCTGTAGTCGACGAGCTGCTCGTCATGGAAGAGTACGTTGAAATCGTTTCAGAAAGGGTTCAGGAGAGGCTAAGGAACCTCGACGCCGTTTTCGTACCAAACAGAAGCTTCGCCGTCTACGTCGGCTACGACAGAATCGAGAGAGACTTTAACATCCCCGTCTATGGAAACAAGCGTCTGCTCCGCTGGGAGGAGCGGGTCGGCGAATCCAGCTACTACAGGTTGTTGGACGAAGCCAACATAAAAAGGCCGAAAACCTGCAGGCTCGAAGAAGTCGACGGCCCCGTGATAGTCAAGCTACCTGAATCCACACGGCGTGCAGAGCGGGCCTTCTTCATAGCCTCAGACAGGAACGACTTGAGCAGAAAGCTTGAATCCCATAGGAGGATGGGGCTGGTTGACGATGTCTCAGTCAAGCAGGTTTCAGTCGAGCAGCTTGTTCTGGGAGCACACTTCAACGCCAACTTCTTCCACAGCATAGTCAGGAACAGGCTTGAGCTTCACAGCGTGGACAGGAGAATACAGTCTAACCTCGACGGGGTCTACAGAGTTCCAGCGTCCGACCAGCTCAGCATAAACCCGCAGGTGAGCTACATAGAGGTGGGCCACGAGCCAGCTACCCTGAGAGAGAGTCTGCTGGAGAAAGTCTTCGCAGCTGGAAAGAAATTTATCGAAGCATGCGGGAGGCTGGTTCCTCCGGGTGTGATAGGCCCTTTCACGCTCCAGTTCATCGTCACCCCCGACCTCGACTTGGTTGTGTACGATGTTGCGTTAAGGATTGGAGGAGGCACGAACGTCTACCTCGGCCTCGGCGGCCAGTACAGCAAGCTTTACCACGGAAGGCCGTTGAGCATGGGCAGGAGAATTGCTCTAGAGGTGAGGGAGGCTGTGGAGTCTGGGCTGCTTCCGAAGGTGACGACATGACTTACGAAGTATGCATAGCAACGATGGCTAGCCACACAGCGCTCCAGATTCTGAAGGCGGCCAAGAAAGCAGGGTTCAGGACAACGGCCATAGCTACGCCGAGAGTCGAATCCTTTTACAGGAGGTTCAGCTTCATCGACAAACTAATTCCGACTCAGCCCGACGAAATAGACAAGCTTGCTCCTCAGCTCGTCGAGGAGAACACGGTCTTCGTTCCCCACGGCAGCTTCGTCGAATACTGCGGTCCTCGTAAAGCCGAGTCGTTCGAAGTTCCTTTCTTCGGCACACGTGGGCTGATAGCCGTCGAGGCTTTTCAGGAAAGTAAGATGCAGCTTCTGAGGGAGGCAGGAATTCCGACGCCCGAGGAGTATGAGTCGGCTGAGACAGCGAAGCCTCCTGTGATAGTTAAGTTCGGCGGAGCCAAGGGCGGGCGTGGATACTTCATCGCCTCCGACCGCAAAACACTACTGGAGAGGTTGGCCAACGCTCCGAAAAACGTCATCATACAGCAGTACTTGGTGGGCGTCCCAGCCTACATCCACTACTTCGCATCACCTCTGGAGAACAGGGTTGAGCTTTTCGGCGCAGACATACGCTACGAATCCAACATAGACGGCCGGGTCCTAGGCTTTGCTGAGCCGTCTTTCACCGTCGTGGGCAACAGACCCTTGGTGCTGAGGGAGTCGCTTCTGCCGCTTCTCACAGAATACGGCGAAGCATTCGCCAACGCAGTCGAGAGAAAGCTTGGACAGAGGATGATAGGGCCCTTCTGCCTCGAAGCCATCATAGACGAGGAGATGAAGGTCCGGGTCTTCGAGTTCTCAGGCCGCATCGTAGCCGGAACCAACGTCTACATGGGAGTCGGCTCGCCCTACTCCGTGCTTTACTTCGACAGGCCGATGGACATGGGTGAGAGAATAGCGCTGGAAATAAAGAAGGCCGTCGAGAGGAATGCTTTAGAAATGGTCACGACGTGACCTGCGACTCGACAAACTTAAACTTCTTCCCCCTCTCAGCCTCGATTTTGTCCACGACCTTGATTCTGTAGTCTAGGGTTTTGAAAAGCATCCTGCACCGCCTGTCAACCTCAGCCACTACCTTCTCGACATCCCCAACTGCTTTAACCATAACTTCTATGCTGTAGTCGCTCCGCTGCAAAACCTTGTACTGGCCTAACCCCTCAACGTCTTGAATCGTCTCCATGACTGCGTAGGGGGAGATGAACCCTCCGTCCGGAATCCTTATCATGTCCACAACCCTGCCCTCAATGTTTTTCAAAAGTGGAAGGCCACGGCCGCATGGACACTCGTCGTCCAGCGGAGTAGCTAGGTCTCCGAGCCTGTACCGTATCACAGGAGTAGCCCATCTGAACAAGCTCGTAGCCACAACCTCTCCAGACTCTCCGGGAGAGACCTCTTCACCGTCCTTGAGAAACTCTAGGACAACCGAATCGACGTTGATGTGATAAGCATAATGCGAAGGACACTCCCAAGCAAGATGACTAGGGGCGGCTACCTCAACACACCCGTATCCGTCAAAAACCTCTGCTCCGAATGTGTCTGAGATCATTTTACGGGTCGCTGAGTCAAGCAACTCTCCTGCCGTGATTGCAATTTTAAAATTTATATCCACTTCTCTCTCTTCGCATACTTCACGCAGGGCTCTGTAGTAGGTGACAAAAGCGAACAAGACATCGACTCCTTTCTTAAATATCTCTAGATGGTTGCGTGGGTCTTCCGCCAGAGATAATCGAGTCACTCTGTTTCGTCTGAACGAGCCCCACAACCCCGCCAAGTCAGCTATGTTCTCTGTGTAAACTTTCTCAGGGCTTCCGCTGACAACTCTAACCACTTTGTGCCATGGTCTAACACCGTAAGCCCATAACCTTCTGATAGACAGGCCTTCGACATATGCTGCTGATGCTGGGTCCTCTAGTATTACGACGGGTATGCCTGATGTTCCTGAGGTTGTTCTTTTGAGACATCTCTTCAAGTCTGTTCCGACGGCAGTCCTCTCCTCCAACGGAACGCTGCGTAGATGTTCCTTGGTGATGAGGGGCAGCTTCTTAATGTCACGGGACGTTTGAATTTCAGGAAGTGTTGGTCCGTACAGACGTTTGTAGAAAGCTGTGGTGTTGTATGCATGGCTGACCATTGCCCTGAGCTTCTGAGCCTGAATAGACATCAGCTCCTCCCTGCTCAGCCACTGCGTTCTACTCAGCCAGCGCCAGTTCTTCAATACTTGAATAATCAACGCTGCATCTCGGCCGTAGGCCTATGGTTTAAATCTTATCTTCATGACAGGCCTTCCATGCTTCTGGCTGCGGCGTTGATTGTTCTCCTAGCTGCTTCATCGCTGGCGGGTGCCGTGCTTTTCTTCTACAGAGACCCAGAGAGAAAGGTGTTGAAAGCCGACAATGCTCTTCTGTCGCCAGTCGACGGTAGAGTAGTTGCCGTAAGGAGGTACAGCGCTTTCAAGGCCCCTGTTTTGAGCAAGGACGGCCGCAGCTTCAGACTTGATGAGTTAGCTCACACAGACCTTCTAGGCTCCAACGGCACGATAATCTCAATAGCCATATCACCACTAGACATACACACAGTACGCTCGCCAGCGGACTCGAAGGTTGTCCAAATATCAAGCATCCATGGAGGCTTGAAGTTGATGAGAAACCCCGAGTTCGAGTACACAAACGAGAGAGTGAGCATGGTTCTCGAAACAGCGTCAGGCAAAGTCGGCCTAGTGATTGTAGCCGCTCCAATCACCTCGTCGGTCAGGGTTCTCGTCGGAGACAACGACTATTCTGCTGCTGGCGAGCGTGTTGCACGCATCAGGCTGGGTTCTCTCGCCTCGCTCATCATCCCAGACGACTGTGGCTTTAGGCCTGTGGTTTCCTGCGGAGAAAGGGTTTTGGCAGGCTTAACGGTTATCGCCCAGCTTGGAAAAACCGACATACCTATAAATGAATGCTATGCTGTTAGGAGGTCCACCGTTCCGGAGAGGTTTTACCTCCCTTTTCTGCTTGGCTTCGTGGTTTTGGAGAGGATTTTTAGGGCCGTAAAACAAGTTTTCAGAAAGGATGTAAGCTTTAAAGCCGTTCGCTAAACACTCAGACTAGGTTGATGGGCTGGAACAGTGTTGGGCTGGAGCAGATAGGGATTGTAGCTAGCCCGGCGTACGAGTCTGAAGCGATGTGTATACTGCAGGAGGGCAAGGAAA
>JANWZU010000035.1 GCA_025054795.1 Candidatus Caldarchaeum sp. | reverse complement strand
GGGCCTGGCAACAGGCCTGTTCCGGCGACGAGGGCTCCCGTAGAAGACGGGTTTGATGGGGCGGGGGTGTACGGATGGAGGCTTCGGCCGGACATCCTCAGCCCGCCGCTCCCAACCGCTCGAGTGGCCTAAGGAAATCCGTCCGGGCGAAAACGCATCCCAACCCATTTGGACGTGGTTATCTATAGTTTCGCATCTTTGGCGTACTGCTCGAAACACCGTTAGTTCTAACGCTTTTTAGCGTCTTGTATGTTGGTCATCTGTGTTAATGGTTAGAGGGCGGTTTCTGATATCCGGTGAAACGGTTCTGAAGAATGGATGTGTTGTTGTGGAAGGCGACAGAATCGTTGACGTGGGGCCGTTTGATGAGATGAGGAAAAGGTACGGCTGCGACGTTGTCTTGGGTGATGAGTGGAAAGTAGTTGCGCCCGGGCTGATTAACTGCCACTACCATTCACGGGAGCAGCTGGCTCAAACACTGTTTCCCGACGGTTTGGGCGAAGAGGAATGGTTCAGTAGATACTGTTTGCCATACCATGAGGCGTTGGGCCCAGATGAGGAGAGGCTGGCTTTCCAGCTGGCGCTGTACTCCATGGCCCTCAACGGCATAACAGCCTTCGCTGACGGAGGAATAGTTTATCCATCGACAACTCTTGAAGCTTTGGAGGCGATTCCTCTACGATGTTTCACTTCGACTTGGTGCTGGGATGTGCCCGAAACACTGCATAGGACAGTTGACGAAGCTTTGTATGAGTTGGAACAGCTCTACCAAACCTTCCACGGCAGGATGAACGGGTTGTTGAGGGTCTGCGCAACCCCGATAAGCACGGAGACATGCAGCGAAGAGCTTCTTGAAGAGGTCTTCAGCTGGTCGAGGAATAAAGGCCTTAAAACACACATACATGCAGCGTCTTTTATCGAAGAATTTAACAGGTCTGTTGTGAAGAGAGGAAAAGCTCCTGTAGAATACCTTGCGGAAAAGAGGCTGCTGAACAAAGACACCGTCCTTCTTCACGCAATCCACCTTTCAGAAAATGATGTTAAGCTTATCGGAGACAGCGGGGCGGCGGCTGTATGCTGCCCCATGTCGGCGCTGACTAAAGGTAAGGGGCTTGCCCTTAAAGGAAAGTACCCGGAACTGTTGAGAAACGGTGTCAGAGTTGGGTTGGGGGCTGACGGAGCCCCGTCAAGCCATCACACAGACATGCTGAGGCTGGCGGCCCTTTTCGCAGGAATTTTCAGGGACGCCCGGATGGATGCAAAAGCCGTATCAGCCGTAGAGGCTTGGAACGCAGCCACTTCGACCGCTGCATCCGTGCTGGGAATCGACCATGAGACGGGGTCGCTGGAGAAAGGCAAGAAAGCCGACATCATCCTGCTTGACCTCCGCAGGCCTGCCTTCACACCCTCGTCAGACATCTTAAAGTCGCTTGTCTTCTCAGCCACGGGAGATTCTGTCGACACAGTAATCGTCGACGGCCGTGTAGTAGTCTATCACAGAGAGATAAAGGGCTTTGACTGTGAAAAGGTTTACGAGTATGCGTGTGAAGCCGTTTCAAACCTCGAGCGTAATCTAGCATGTTAGAGACCTATGTAGCTCCGTCTTACGACAGGCGAGTTCAGTATCTCTAACCCTGTTCCAGAAAACTGCACCCGTCCCTGCTCGAGAACGTAGGCCCGGTCTGAGTACTGAAGAGCTAGGGCGGCATCCTGCTCGACAACAAGTATCGAAATTCCCTGCTTCTCCCTAATCTCTTTTATCTTCTCGAACACAAGCTTTCTAGCTATAGGTGCAAGACCCACGCTGGGTTCGTCTAAAAGAAGAACACGAGGCTTGGCCATTAAAGCCCTCGCTATAGCAACCATCTGCTGCTCCCCTCCGCTAAGTGTTCCAGCCAACTGGTTTCTTCTCTGCTCGATGATCGGAAAGAGCTCCGAAACCATCTCATAGTCCTGCTTGACTCCGGCCTTGTCTCTTCTTCTGAAAGCGCCGGAGATGACGTTTTCGTAGACAGACATGTCTGGGAAAAGCCTACGTCTTTCGAGACAAAGCACAAGCCCCTTAACTACTCTCTCGTAGCTCGGGACATTGGTCAAGTCCTCGCCGTCGAGGATTATCTTTCCGGCCATGATGTCTGCTATTCCCATGATGGACAGCATAAGCGTTGTTTTGCCGGCGCCGTTTGAACCTATTACAGCCACTATTTCTCTACCGCTTACTTCGATGCTTAGGTCTCGGATTATAGAAACCGACCCGTACCCTGCCGTAAGATTCTCGACTCTAAGAACTTCACCCACCCTTAAGCACCTCGGGACTTCCGAGATACGCTCTGATCACTTCTTCGCTTTTCGGAACCTCGGCTGGGAGGCCTTCGAAGATCACCCTACCTTGGTCCATGACAACGATGCGTTCAACAATTTTCATGAGCTCCCGCAGCCGATGCTCTATGATTACGAGTGTGCCTCCGTTTTTTGTGAACCCGTTAAGGACGGCCCATACCTGCTCTATTTCCGAGACCGTCAAGCCTCCGAAAGGCTCGTCAAGCAAAAGTAAAACAGGGTTTGCAGCCAGCCCCCTCGCAACCTCAAGCTTCTTCAGCTCACCATGAGTTAAGAGACTCGTTGGAACGTGTTTTTTCTCAGCCAAGCCCAACTTGTTCAAAACCTCATCGACATAGGCTTGGTCAAGCTTGTTTCCCCTGACGGTTGAGGGCGCAAGTAGGTTCTGGTAAACTGTAAGAGACTTGAACGGCCTAACTATCTGAAAGGTTCTGACTAGGCCTTTTCTGCTCAAATGGTAGGGCTTCATGCCTGTCACATCCTCGCCGTTTAAGTAAACACGGCCCGCGTCTGGTTTCTCAAGCCCTGAAATAAGGGAGAACAGAGTCGTTTTTTACGCCCCGGGTTGGGCGAATATACCAACAACCACCCCATTTGATAAAGACAACGAAAAAGTGGTGTACGC
>JANWZU010000132.1 GCA_025054795.1 Candidatus Caldarchaeum sp. | reverse complement strand
CGTGAGCCTCAGAAAGAGAGGCTGGGACCACGTCAATTTCACGATGGTCGGCGCGGTCGCTGGAGTGGGAAAGATTATGAGGCTCGGCGAAGATAAGCTGCGTCATGCTTTAGCGCTTGCCGTGGTGCCTCACGCAGCCATGCGCCAGACACGAGCAGGCGAGCTGTCCATGTGGAAAGGAGCTGCAGCGGCCAACGCCTGCAGGAACGCAGTTTTCGCATGCATGCTTGCTGAGAACGGCATGACAGGGCCTTCGCAGCCTTTCGAAGGAGAGATGGGCTTTTTCAAACAGGTTTCAGGCGAGCCTTTCACACTCGAACAGCTTCCGAGAACCCCTGAAATGGTGCTGAAAACATACTTGAAGTACCATCCAGTCGAGTACCACGCCATGACAGCTGTCGACGCAGCATTAAAGATAGCCCGGCAGGTTTCTGCGAAACAGATAACCGAGGTTAGGGTCGACACATTTGAGGCGTCCTACACGATTCTCGCAAAAGACGTTGAGAAGTGGAGGCCGACTACGAGGGAGACTGCAGACCACAGCCTACCCTACATAGTTGCCGCCACCTTGCTCGACGGAGGTGTGTGGCTCGACAGCTTCACCCCTGAAAGAATCAGCCGAAGCGACGTACGTGAGTTCATGGCTAGAGTGAGGGTTTACGAAGACCAAGCACTAACAGCCAGATACCCCGGAGAGCTTCCCAACAGAGTCTCGGTTAAGCTTGCGGATGGGAAGAGGCTGGATGCGGAGGAAGCCATTCCACGTGGCCATTACAAGAACCCTATGACGGATGAAGAGGTCAGGGCCAAGTTCAACCGGCTTACATCACGTTTACTGACCGAGGAGAAGCAGAGGCAGATAGTTGAGACCGTCGAGAGGTTCGAAAAGCTGGATAGCGTCGACGAGTTTGTGGAGGTGCTGGTGAAGTGAGCCAGTACACACCCGGGTTGGAGGGGGTGCCGGCTGTCGAGACCGCCATAAGCACCATAGACGTGGAGGATAGACGTATAGTTGTGAGGGGCTGGAGCCTTGAGAAGCTGGCCCGTGAAAACAGCTTCGAGGAAGTGGCCTACCTGCTGCTCTTCGGAAAACTGCCCGACCCCGATGAGCTCAGAAAATTCAACAGCGAACTCGAGGGCAACAGAGAAGTTTCAGACGACGTTGTTGAAGCTTTGAAAAGGCTGCCTTCGAACACGCACCCCATGGATGCTCTGAGGACGGGTGTCTCAGCCCTAGCCCCGCACGACCCCGAGCTTGAAGACATCTCAGTGGAAGCCAACAGAAGGAAGGCTGTCCGACTCATCGCCAAGACTGGGGTTCTGGCCGGTAATGTGGACAACCTGCTCATCGGAAGAGGATGGATGAACCCGCTGAAGCACCTCGGCCACTCAGAAAACATCCTCACGCTAATCAAGGGCAGCAAACCGGATGAATGGATGGTTCGGCCCTTCGAAACACTCTTCATACTTTACGTCGAGCATGAGCTTGCTGCATCAACTTTCGCAGCCAGAGTGATAGCTTCAACGCTCGCAGACATGTATGGGGCTGTGGTCGGTGGGATCGCTGCTTTAAAGGGGCCGCTTCACGGCGGAGCCAACGAGAAGGCTACGGAGGTTTTCGAGTACGACGTCGCTGGGGCTGAGAGGTTTGTCAGGGAGAAGCTAGCTAGGAGGGAGAGGATTATGGGTTTCGGCCACAGGGTTTACAGACGTGGTGTTGACCCTCGGGCGGAGGTTGCGAAGGAGCTGCTTGAGCAGGCGTGCAGAAAAGTCGGGGACGACAGACTCTACCGTGTCGGAGACCATGTCGAGAGGCTGATGGAGCGGGAGAAAAACCTCTACCCCAACCTCGACTTCTACGCAGCAGCCCTGTACAAGCTGATGGGCATTCCTCCACGGCTGTACACACCGATTTTCGCAGCCTCTAGGACAGCCGGCTGGACAGCCCACATTATAGAGCAGCAGGCTGAGAACAGGCTTTTCAGACCACGGGCCATATACAAAGGCCCAACCGAGCTGGCCTAACGGTTTTCTCGCCGATGTCGATTTTTACGGCGTTGGTTTTCCGGCCGTGCACTAACACGTTAGGTTCTTCTGCATCTAAGGAAACGGTTTTCCAACGCCAAGAAAGAGGCTCTGCTAACCTGTGCTTTCACTCCGAGTCAGGCCAGCTCTCCCACATCTTGGAAGCCAGCTCACCATCCCTGACATAGAGATGAACCCTGTCGACGGCCCTCTGCCTAGCTTCCCTAAACCCGTCTAAGAACTTCTGCACCCTCTCGATGAGAATCTCCTTCAGCTCGCCCGTCAACAAGCTTCCCGACACATACTCGTCTCTGATGCGTTTCATCCGCTCGTCATCTTCTTCGAAAAAGTAGTACAACCATTGGTATGCTACGTCGACGTCAGGGTTTCCGCCGTGTTTTCTGTGAAGCTCGACGGTCGGCTGTCCACCCGAGTAGGCCTGCCATAGTTTTTTTCTGACGGCTTTGGGGTCGTCGGTCAGGAAGACCGCTGACTCGGGCTGCGAGGCACTCATCTTTCCAGCCGGCCCTGTAAGCGGCATGAGAAAACGGCTGTGTATAGCAGCCGACTTGTAGAAACCTAGGCCTTCGGCGATGTCCCGCTGAATTCTCCAGTAGGGGTCTTGGTCTATGGCTGCGGGTATCAAACATCTTTTTCTCTCGAACATGGTTGGGACTATCTGGACTGCGGGGAAGAAGGCCATTCCTATGTTTGTCTGGTCGTTGAACCCGAAGACAGCCCTGACCCAGCTGAAGTTGACCTTCCTAGCTACCTTCAGAACAAGCCTGTACATCCTTCCCATGAACTCCGTGTTCCTGAAGATGAAAGTCTTGTCGGGGTCGAAGCCCACGGCCGCTATGTTGAGAATGTTGTCATAAGACCAGTAAGCCGTGTCCTCCAACGTGAGTCCTCTGATTTCGTCGAGGAATTTCTCGTCGTGAGTCAGCTGGATGTAAAGGTTGACGCCAAACTTGTCCTGAAGCCATTTGGTGAAGTAGAAGGGTATGATGTGGCCTATGTGCATCGGGCCGCTCGGCCCTCTGCCTGTGTAGAGGAAGAAGCCTCTGCCTGCTTCGTGGTCGTCTAGGACGAGGTTGAGGTCTCTATGGGAGAAGAATATACGGCGTCGGAGCATGTGGCTGCTTCCGCCCGCCGCCTTCACAAGCCTGTCCATCAAGCTTTCGGAGATGAGCTCCGTGCCGAACTCCTGCACTAGCCTCTCGTAGTTGACCGCTCCCTCAACCTCCCAAGGGGTGACCCTAAAGCTGTTAGACCCGCTCAAACCCATTCACACCCCCAAAACCTAAAAAAACTGAAACCAGCGGCAGCAGCCCTCAGGTCAGCTCCAAAGACGTCCACCCTTCAAGCCCTCGGTCATCGCAAAACCCATAGGTAGGGATGGATAAAAACATGACGGAGGCCATAAAAACAAGCAAGCAGTACTTTATGGGATGAAATTTGAGCTCGACAATCGCCTCTAAAAGGTTCAGCGATGAGTTCGCCCTGATGCAGGACAAAACGGTTAAGGTTGTTTCCTCTACCGGCGTTTACACGGGACGTGTAGTCGCCTACAACCCCAGCGACTACAGCCTCTGGATGGCCGACGTTAAGGACGACTCGGGAAACACCTACGCCAAGCTCTTCCTAGCGGGCAGCGGCATATCCCGGATAGAGGTTCTGGAGGCTGGGCCCGACATGTCCACTCTGGCTGACCGGCTCAACAGGCTGTTTCCAAACCTCGTTGTATACCACAAAGAGTCCGACACCATCGTCGTCATGGATAGGGTGAGGGTCTCTCGGGAAGGGGTGTTCGGCGAGGGCCCCGCTGCGGAGAGGGTTAAACGGGTTTACGAGGAGTTCATGAGGGAGCAGAGGGCGAAGACGTCCTAAACCTCCATATTATATAACCTAGTGCTCCTTGATGAGGCGGGGAATGTTTTTATAGAGACTGTTTTGACGCCGTGTTAGCGTTAAACGTAAACGGGTGAGCCTTTTGGCCAAATGGCGTACCCTTGTGCACAACGGCGTGGCTGTCCCACCTCCATACCAGCCCAAAGGGCTGTCCATCATCATAAGGGGTGAGAAGGTGAGGCTGAGCCCTCTCCAAGAGGAGATGGCCTATGCATGGGCTTTGAAGAAGGACACGCCCTACGTCCAAGACCCGGTTTTCCAGAAAAACTTTCTCAGCGACTTTCTCAAAACCTTCGACGGCCGTTTCGAAGGCGTTTCGATGGATGAAATCGACTTCTCCGAGGTTTTCGCCTACGTGGAGCGGGAGAGGCAGCTAAAGGCTGACAAAGAATATCGGAAGAGGCTTTCTGCGGAGCGGAAGAAGCTGCGGGAGGAGTTGAAGGCCCGCTACGGCTGGGCGGAGATGGATGGAAAAAAGTTTGAGGTTGCCAACTGGATGGTGGAACCTCCGGGGATTTTCATGGGCCGTGGGGCGCATCCTCTACGAGGCCGTTGGAAGCCACGCATTTACGAAGAGGACATCACGCTCAACCTCGGCGAAGATGCACCAATCCCGCCCGGCAACTGGGGCCAGATAGTGCACGACCACGACTCGATGTGGCTCGCCCGCTGGAACGACAAGCTGACCGACAAGGAGAAGTATGTCTGGCTGAGCGACACAGCCGACATCAAGCAGAAGAGAGACCGGATGAAGTACGACAAAGCCATGGTGCTGGAAAACCACATAGAGGATGTTAGGAGAAAGATTTTGCAGGCTTTGAACTCTGAAGACCCGAAGATGCGTGAAATTGCGCTGGCCTGCTACCTGATTGACAGGCTTGCTATGAGGGTCGGGGACGAGAAGGACCCCGACGAAGCCGACACCGTGGGGGCTACTACGCTGAGGGTTGAGCACGTCAAGCTCAGCAAAGACAGGGTTGAGTTCGACTTCCTCGGCAAGGACAGCGTCCGCTGGCAAAAGAGCATAGACCTGAAAACCGAGCCGCAGCAGGTTTTCCAAGTCTTCAAAGAGCTTCTCAACGGGAAGAGAGAAGGTGAGCAGATATTCCAGAACATCAACAGCCGGCACGTCAACAGGTTTCTCGGAAAGATGGTTAAGGGCTTGACAGCCAAGGTCTTCAGAACCTACTTGGCGACGAAGGTTGTCAAAGATTTTCTCCTCTCTGTTCCACGTGAGGAGATTACCTCGGAGGAAAGAGCGGTTTACTATGCGAAGCTGGCCAACCTCCGGGCCGCCGAGGCCCTCAACCACAAGCGGGCGCCGCCGAAGAACTGGGATTCGTCTGTGTTGAAGAAGGAGGAGAGGGTGAGGCAGTTGATGGAGAGGATGAAGGAGGCTAAGTCCGAGAAGCAGAGAGCCCGTGCAGCGGCCAGCTTGGAGAAGGCGAGGCTGGCCCTAGACCTCTACGTCAAGGTCAAGGACTACAACCTAGCAACCTCCCTCCGCAACTACATAGACCCACGGGTCTACAAAGCTTGGGGCAAGGCTGTGAAACTCGACTGGAGGAAGATTTACACAGCTGCTTTGCTGAGGAAGTTCAGGTGGGTTGAGAAGGCTGAGGTTAAGAGGCTTGTGAGCTTGTTCGCCGAGCCGAAGGAGGTTCTGGCTGTCGACAAAGTGGACGGATAGGTATTTTTGTGTACAGGTTTCGCTTTATATTTTCTATATTTAGAGAAAATATATATGAACTTTCGAATATACTAATACACGAAGAAACATGTCCCAAGCAGCTTTATCAACTCAGTCCGTGAAACTACAGCAGACGCCCAAGCTCTGCATTATCCTCTCGAAAGGAACGCTCGACATGGCCTACCCCGCCTTCATGCTCGCCAACGCCGCAGCCGTCATGGGCTACGAAGTACACATCTTCTTCACCTTCTGGGGAATGGACGTCATAAACAACAGGAAAATCGACAACCTCAAGATAGCCTCCGTCGGAAACCCCGGCCTGCCGCTTCCCAACATCCTCGGAGTTCTTCCCGGAATGACAGGGATGGCGACCGGCATGCTGAAGGGGAAGATGGCTAAGCAGAAGGTGCCTTCGATAAGGGAGCTTGTCAGGAACGCCAAGGACGCTGGTGTGAAGCTCCACGCATGCAGCACAACGATGGATGTGATGGGTTTGAAGAAAGAGGACTTCATACCTGAAGTCGACGACGTCGTGGGGGCTGCGACCTTCATACAGCTGAGCGAAGGCGGGCAGGTTATCTTCATCTAGGAGGCGATGCGGATGAGTCAGGCCAGCAGGCGTGTGATAGACTCGAGGGGGAGCTTCTGCCCCGGCCCCTTGACAGACCTCTTCAAGGCGTACAAGGAGGCGAAGAACGGCGACATACTGGAGCTGTGGGCGACAGACCCTGCGGCGAAGTCGGATGTTCAGGCTTGGGCGAGGAAGACGGGGAACGTCGTTGAGGAGGTTGTTGAGGAGCAGGGCTACGTAAAGATCGTTGTGAAGGTCACGGCGAAGAGCGGATGAAGAACATTCTGGTCGTGGGCGGAGGAACGGGAGGCACGCTGACTGCGAACCTGCTTGCACGCAGGCTAGCCGAGGAAATAAGAAAGGATGAAGTCTCCGTCACGCTTGTAAGCGATAAACCTGAACACGTCTTCCAACCCTCCAACCTCGACATCGCATTCAAAGGCTCAAAACCCACAAACTACATCCGTAAACAACAAACCCTACTCAACAGGAAAGTCGTCTTCGTCAACGAGAAAGCCGAGAGGATAGACCTCAACAACAGAAAACTAATCACAGAAAAGGGCAGGGAAATATCATACGATTACATCGTGATAGCCACAGGCTCCGTCGCAGACCCAACCCTTACTCCCGGTCTTGCTGAAGCAGGGCTGAACTTCCACACCACTCCCTGGGCTGCTGAAGAGATTTGGAAGGCTCTTCAAAGGTTTGAAGGCGGTAGGGTTGTGCTTGTAATCGCAGGCGTTCCGCACAAATGTCCTCCCGCTCCGACTGAGGCGATGTTCCTCCTCGACGACTACTTCAGAAAACGAGGGATTAGGGAGAAGGTGGAGCTGAGCTTCCTCACCCCATACCCTCACGCCTACCCAGCCAAGCCGATAGCCGAGGTTGTGCAGCCTCTTCTCGAAAAAAGAAACGTAAACATAACCACCTTCTTCAACCTTGAAAGCGTAAACCCCGTGAAGAAGACGGTTAGCTCACTTGAAGGGGAGGAGGTTGCGTATGACCTTCTGATAGCCGTTCCTCCTCACAGAGGAGCCGAGGTTGTGTTGAGGTCGGAGATAGGCGACAGAGACGGATGGATACCCGCAGACAAGCACACGATGATGGTCGGAAGCTTCGACGACGCCTACGCAGTCGGAGACGCAACGAACATCCCCATATCCAAGTCGGGTGTGGTCGCCCACATTCAGTCGGGTATCGTAGCCCACAACATCGTAGCCAAGGTTCGAGGAGACGGGAGCTTGATGAAGTACAACGGAAGAATCAACTGCCCGCTCGAAGTCGGCGGAGGAAAAGCTCTGTTCGTCTCCGGAACATACACACGCCCACCAGAACCCATGAAGCCGACACGCATCAGATACTGGATGAAGAAAGGTTTTTCAAGGCTCTACTGGGCCATGCTAAAAGGAGGATGGGAGCCTTTGTTCGACCTCTACTTCAGGGAGAAGGATGGTGAAGCTCGATGAGCTTGGCTGAGGCTGAGCTGTCGGAGGAATTCTACGAGACGCTGGCCGAGTTCTGTAAAAGCCACGCCAACCCCAAACGCCTACGGATACTCCACCTCCTGATGGCGGGGGAGAAATCCGTCGGAGAGTTATGCCAGCTGACGGGGCTGAGCCAGCCGACCATCTCACAGCATCTGTCTTTCATGAGAAAGACGGGAGTTGTAAGGGCGAGGCGTGAGGGCAACACAGTCTTCTACAGCCTAGCGGACAAGAGAGTGGCTGAAGCTTGCAGCATACTTTCCCGAGTTGTTGCTGAGAGAGTAAGGACTAGTCGGTAGCAGGCCCTGCTGAGTACAGCTCCTGAAGAATGTCTCTGACGGAGACGACGCCGACAAGTCTGTCCCTCTCGTCAACCACCACTATGTGCCTTATTCTATGCCTGCCCATCGCCTGAGCAGCCTCCTCAATAGCTTGGTCGGGCCTCAGCTTGATGATGTCAGTCCTAGCTATCTCCCTAACCTTTTTGTCGAGGTTCCTCTCCTCAGCCAAAGACCTTATCACATCTCTCTCCGAAAACACCCCGACTATTTCACCTCCTTCGACGACCACCAAAAACCCTATGTTCTCCTCGGCCATCAGCTTAATCACATCATGCAGCGTGGAGTCCCCCCTCACCGTAATGGGCTTCCTCCTAATCAGCTCCCTTATCTTCAACAGGTTGATGTCCGAGGCTACTGTATATAACGGTTTTGCTGGAATAATCTCTAATAGTGTTGCTGAATTGTCTGAGCAGAGTTGAGCACGGTCGGATTAGTAGGACTTGGCGTCATGGGTGAAAACCTAGCCAAGAACATTTCGTCGAAAGGGTTTGACGTAGCTGTTTACAACAGGTCGAGGGAGAAGACCGACAGGCTCGTGTCTACTGTCAAGGAGATCAAGCCATCCTACAGCCTCGAGCAGCTTGTCGGCATGATTGAAAGGCCTCGCCGGATAATCTTGATGGTTGAGGCTGGAAAAGCTGTTGACGATGTTTTGGACGGGTTGAGACCACATCTAAGCAGGGGGGACATGCTGTTCGACTGCGGGAACTCACACTACGTCGACACGGAGAGGAGGCAGGCTGCTCTAGAGCCCGACGGGGTTATGCTGATGGGTGTGGGTGTCAGCGGCGGGGAGGAAGGTGCGTTGAAGGGCCCTTCGGTGATGGTTGGAGGAAGAGTTGAAGGGTTCGAAGCAACAGAGGACCTCTGGAAGAAGATAGCGGCTAAGGCCGATGGCGAGCCGTGCGCAGGATACATGGGGATGAAAGGCGCTGGCCACTTCGTCAAAATGGTTCACAACGGCATAGAGTACGCCTTGCTCCAGCTGATAGCCGAAACATACGACATACTTAAAACAGGCCTGGGAATGTCTAGCGACGAAATCAGCGGCGTCTTCAGCGAATGGAAAAAAACAGAACTCTCATCATACCTTGTTGAGATAGCTGCTGACGCCCTTGCTTACAGAGACCCTCAGACAGGCAGGCCTCTCGTTGAGGCTGTGCTGGATAAGGCTGGTCAGAAGGGCACGGGCAGGTGGTGCGTTCAGGCGGCGGCGGAGCTTGGAACACCTACTCCATCCATCGACGCAGCGCTCTCCGCAAGGAACGTCTCAGCCTTGAAAGACCTTCGCACCACTCTCGCAAAATCCTACGAAATTAAAACGTTCAGGATTAAACCTGACGGCAACATGGTTGACATGCTTAAGGATGCTTTCTGGTGCACAGCCCTGATGAGCTTCAGCCAAGGCCTCAGCCTCATCCAATCCGCATCAGAAGCCTACGGCTACGGCTCAAACCTCGACGAAGTGCTTAAGGTGTGGAGAGCAGGCTGTATAATAAGAGCAGCCATCCTGAAAGACATTCGCAAGGCACTTGGAGAAGTTGGAGAGGCAGGTAAACTGCTTGCGTACAGAGGTTTTGCCGACGAGCTTGTTAGAAGGCAGGATAACTGGAGGAATGTGCTGGTCTACGCCAAGAAGGCCGGAATACCCACACCCGTCCTCGACGCATCGTACAACTACTTCACATCCATCAAGAGAGAACGTCTGCCTGCCAACCTGATACAGGCCCTCCGAGACAGGTTCGGAAGCCACGGCTACGAACGAACAGACATGCCGGGAAAATTCCACTCAACCTGGAGGCTTTGAAGACATCAACCCTATATCCAACACCGAAACAACTCAAGCAGGGAAAAGCCGTTGGAAGTCTCGTTCAAAGCCATCTCACCAAGCGAATTCTTCTACAAAAACAGAGACATCGCAGGCTTCAGCAGCCCAGCCAGAAGCCTGTACATGAGCATAAGGGAGCTCGTGGAAAACGCTCTAGACGCTGCGGAGGTGGGCCGGATTCTTCCGGAGGTTTTGGTGGAGTTGGCTGCCGAAGAGGAGGACAAGGGGGTTTACAGGCTTAGAGTTGTCGACAACGGCATAGGCGTGCCCGGCGACAAGATACCATCGGCGTTCGCCACCGTCCTCTACGGCAGCAAGTATGGGTTCAAGCAGTCGAGAGGTACCTTCGGACTAGGCGGGACGATGGCCCTCCTCTACGGACAGATAACAACCAACAAGCCCGCCAAAGTCTCCTCAAGCACGGACGGAAAAACCATGCACGTCTACGAGCTGATGATAGACGTCGTCGAAAACAAGCCACGGATAATCTCGTCCGAGAAGAAACCCAGCCCCAACGGCTGGCGGGGAACGGCTGTCGAGTTCAGCCTCGAGGCAGACTACACCGGCAGCAGGCCAAAGATACTCGACTACTTCAAGCACACAGCAATAGTAAACCCTCACGCAACTTTAACATTCATCGACAGCAGAGGAAGAATGTACCATTACCCACCGTCGGTAGAGAAACCGCCCGAGCCGCCGACAGAAACACTCCCCCATCCAGTCGGAGTTGACGTAGAAATGATGACACGCCTACTGTCGGAGACCTCTTCAAAAACCCTCCAATCGTTCATGACTTCATCGTTCCAGAAAGTCGGCGACAAGACAGCCCGTGAAGTAATAGAGACCGCCGGCCTCAAGCCCGCCGTCTCGCCCAAAAAGCTCAGCCACGAGCAAGTAACTGCACTCGTCAACAGCATGAAGACCTACGGAAAGTTCAGAAGCCCGGACCCCACACCTCTAAGCCCTGTCGGAAAAGAATTCCTCGAAGCAGGCATCAGAAAAATCTTCAACCCCGACTTCCTCCACGTCGTCCAGCGTGAGCCATCATCATACGGAGGCCATCCGTTCATAGTCGAAGCCGCAGTAGCATACGGAGGTTCTATACCGCTTTCTGAAACCTTCTCGCTCTACCGGTTCGCCAACAAAATACCTCTGCTGTACGATGAAAGAGCCGACGTCGCCTGGAAGGTGGCTGAGGAGAAGGTTGACTGGAGCAACTACAAGGTTCCGAAACCAGCTCCGCTGGCTGTCTTCACCAGCATCTGCTCCACCAAGATACCGTACAAAACCGTCGGAAAAGAGGCGATAGCCGACAGGCCTGAAATCGAGAGAGAGCTCACTATGGCCATCCGGGAATGCGGAAGAAACCTCAAGCTCTACCTCTCGAGAATAGAGAAACGGGAGGCCGCCGCCAAGAGGCTTACGCTCTACAGCAAATACCTGCCCATGATAGCTGAGTTCTCGGCGAAGGCCGCCGACGTCAAAAAGCCGGATGTAAAGCCTCTGCTGAAGAAGCTAGGAATAACTCAGGAAGACATCAAGAAAGCCCCGGGCGAGGGAGGGTAAAAGCTATAAAATCGGCTGAACTTGTGGAACCATGGCGGGCGCTAGAAGAAACCTGCTGAGAACCGTTTTCGGCGCTTCTTTGCTTGCTACTCTCGCTCCTTTCCTGTCGTGGGGCGGTTTTCTTTTCAGGCCTGAAGCAAAAGGCGAGAGAATAAGACAACGGATAATTAACTTGAAGGACTTTCCCGTAAACTCCAAGTACACGTTCCCGTTCCCAGCCACAGGCGACCCCATGGTCGACTCAGACCCCTTCCGACAGTACATCCTAGTCCACCTTCCTTCAGGCGACCTGCGGGCTTTCAGCAAGGTATGCATACATTTATGGTGTCTGTACGACTACATACCGGAGAAACGTGAGTTCCAGTGCCCGTGCCACGGGTCTGTTTACAACGCCGACACAGGGGTTGCTGTCAGAGGGCCTGCTGCTTTCCAACCATATCCGACAAACACTCTGCCTGAGCTGGTGCTGGAGGTTGATGGAGACGGAACGGTTTACGCCACAGGTTTGAAAGGTAGGGTTGGCTACGGAAGAGAGTACAGGGCCGAGACTGCTTGGCTGCAGCAGAGACAGTCGACGGCGCCGAACACACCGGTCAAAGCCTACGCACCTTTCCGAGACCTTCTGACACCTCAAGAAACTCTAGACCTAATCCAGAAAAACGGCCTTCAGGTTGTAAAGTGGTACGGATACTTCGACAAATCAGCCCGTGAAAGAGAATGGCTCACAGGCGAAACCACGGCAGACATCACCAACGCAACAAGAATATACGCCGTCGACGTGTCGGCAACACCTGAAAGACTCCTCAAGCTGGCCGACCTTCCGCAGGTAATAACCCTCATGCCCCGACAATAACCACAACAAAATAAAATAAACCCCCACAATCCCTATACATGAGGCGGGGGTCGCCAAGCCTGGTCAAATTGGCCGCAGCAGAAGCTGCGGAAAACCAGCGGCGCAGGACTGAGGCTCCTGTCCCGAAGGGGTTCGTGGGTTCAAATCCCACCCCCCGCACTTCAAGACTGCTACCTAAAGCTGTAAGAACAATTTCAGGAAGAGGATGTTGAGTCTTTTAGAAGAATACGCCGAGTTCAGTTATAATGACGCTGGGCGTGCGGGGTTAATCGAGAAGCTGAGGAGGGATAGGAAAAGCTGTGGGGAAAGATGAAGGAGGTGCGGGTTGCGGCCACTTTTATCAGGCCGGCCTCAGCGTAGAGGAAGAAGCTTGATGTTGGCTTAGCTGATAAGCTGGAAGTCTTCAGACCTATGATGTGGAGGAAATGAGTTTTGAAGCTGGTTTGGAAACCATCTATGAAGCTCTTGACTACGCAAGAGCTAGAGGAGCTTGGATGGTTAAATTGAGCGAATACCCAGCACGACTCACGGCTGAGAAGGTCGTCCAGAGACTGCTACCTGGCATGAATCCCGTTGAATCGTAGAGCTTCGACTTCAGTTGTTCTTCCGTCGTGTGAAGATTTAAAAACATCAGCGGTATTTTCCTTGCAGGCTTTTCAGATGATAGACGATGGAGCAGAGGATTCTTAAAAAGAAGAGAGGGTCTTTCTACACTCCTGACGAGGTGTTCGAGAGGTACATCCTGCCTAGGGTCAGGGATGTTCTGTGGAGTTTTACATGGGTTGACCTTTACTGCGGCAGAGGAGACTTGGTTGCGCCTCTCGTTAGAGCGGTTGACGTGGATGAGAGAAACGAGTTTTTCTCGGAGCACGTCAGATGCTTTGACATAGACGAGCAGGCGCTCTCTACGTTTGCTGCGAGGCTGGTGGAGCTTGGTGTAAACAAGCAGCTGGTGGAGAGAAACTTGAAGCAGGCCGACACTCTTCTAAAGTTTCCTGACTTCGACCATTCCTACCCGATTTACCACATAACCAACCCTCCATACCTCTACAGAGGCTACATGCCGAAGACCGAGAAAACAAGAGACTTGCTGAAGTATTTTGAAGGCGAGCGGGAGCCTCTGCAGGACCTGTATCAGGTTGCTCTGTTCAACGACCTGAAGAAGGGAGTCGAGAGGATG
>JANWZU010000116.1 GCA_025054795.1 Candidatus Caldarchaeum sp. | reverse complement strand
GTCCATGCTGTAGGCTAGGCTGTACGACAGAAGCGAGAACCCTAGGGTTATGATGGTGTAGTATGCTCCCCGGGTTCTGAAGAACGAGGCGCCAACCCCCATGGCTAACGCTAAAGAGAAAAGTGCGGCGGCAGCCATGCTTAAGACAGCGTCGTAGCCGTTCTTCGTCAGTATTGCGAAGAAATAGGCCGACCATCCGAAGACAGGCGTGTGCGCCAAGTTCACGTACCCTGTGTTTCCCCTCATGATGTCGAAGCTTACGGCCAGTATGACGTAGAGCAGGTACAGGTTTAACAGCGACCTTACGTATCCCGTGGCGTAAAGGGGGAGGACCAATATCACGGCTGCAACAGCTAAAGCCGCCATTAATGCGGCCTGCTTCCGCCACGGTTTCAAACCCTTTCCGCCCTCTTACCGAGTATTCCTTGGGGCCTGAGCAGCAGTATTATTATGAGGATTATCCATGCGACTGTGAAAGACCACGCCGGGCTGTAGAAGGAGACGTAGACCTCGGAAATTCCCAACACTATGGCCCCCAGAAGCGAGCCGAGGATACTGCCCATTCCCCCCAGAATCACTATAGCTACGGCTTTAGCGGTTATCGGAAGGCCTACGTATGCGTCGACACTTCTTATCATCACCAGAAAAACACCCGCAGCAGCAGCCAGCGAAACACCAAGTCCGAAGGTTATGGCTGAAACTCTGTTCACGTTTATTCCCATTGTAAGTGCTCCCTCTCTGTCCTGTATCGTGGCCCTGATAGCCTTCCCTATGAAAGTCCTCCTCAGAAAGATATGTAAAGCCAACGCAACGCAAGTCACCAACACCAGAGAAGCCAGCCGCGTTGTGGAAAGGGTAAGGCCCATAATTCTAGTGGGTGGAAGGGAGTAGGAGACTCCGAACTCTCTTGGAACAGTCATGAAAGCAATATCCTCGATGATTAGAGCCACTCCAAGCGTGACGAGCAGCGGAGCCCACTCTATCACGTCCACGGGTTTCTGTCGAAGAGGTCTTATGAGAAACTTCTCAAAAAGGTAGCCCGACGCAAACAGAATGGGGATTAGGAGGCCAAGTGTGGCGAACGGGTTGAAGGCGCCGCCGGTGAACTGGAATAGAAGATAAACGGCTAGGGAGCTGACCATCATAAACTCTCCATGCGTTAGGTTGAGCACCCTAGCCACGCCGAAGGTGACGGTTAGGCCTACGGAAAGCAGGGAGTAGATTCCTCCTAGCAGAAGTCCGGCTAGCGTTAATTCTACTACGGCTAAGGGGGTTGGCATGTGTGTGTCGGCGTCACTGCCACGGTGTTGGGTAGACGTGCTCTGCTGTCCTTATCTCGGGAGGCCAGATGACTCTGAACCTGCCGTCTACCAGCTGGACAGGGAAGGCCCTGATAAGGCCGACGTTGGTGAACTGTCCAAAGTCTCTACCTAGCTGAGTTGGGCCGCTTATCGTCAAGACGTATGTCTTTTCTAAAGCGTCAACCAAGTCCTCGGGCTTCAGGCTGTTAGCCTTCTCAATAGCTGCTGCAACCGTTTCAAGCGCCTGCCAAGTGACAGAGGCCCATGGATAGAGGTCGTTCGTAAGACCAGCCCTTCTCATGGCTTCCATCCAGAACTCACGTCCGAAGTAGCCGTCGTAGGGTATGCCCTCGGTCCAGAACCACTCTCCCGTAAAGTAGTTAGCGTTTCTGACGCCGACCGTGTCTAGGAAAGGCTTGGTCAGCTGGGGAACGTGGTACTCGCGTGGACGTAGGCCCTGCTCGAGGGCTTGTTTGACGAAGGCTGCGGCGCCGGGGTTCAACCCTGCTACGAACACAATGTCTGGGTCTGCGGCCTTAAGCCTCAGTATGATCGCCGTGAAGTCTGTCGTGCCCACTGGGAACTTCTCCTCAGCAACTATCCTCAATCCGATTTCCTGAGCCTTGGGCTTGGCTCCAGCCATCAAACCGTTGCCGTAAGCCTCGTCTTGGATAACGAAAGCTATAGTCCTAGCCTTGCCCTCGGCTTTTATCATATCAAAGTAGGAGTACGACCATGTGCTGATCAGGTCTATGGCTGAGAAAACGTTCTTAAGCCCACGAGTGTATATCGGCGGAGCACCAGCCTGAGTTGTTACTATAGGCGTTCCATACTTCGCAACAACATCAATTACAGGTAGAGTCACTGGAGTGCTGTAAGGTCCTAGAAGTATGTCGGCCTTGTCGACGGTTATGAGCCTTTCGTAGAGCCGGGCGGCGGTTTCGCCGTTGCTTTCGTCGTCGTAAATTACTACCTTGACAGGCAGCCTCATTCCGTACTGCTTAACATATAGGCCTCCACGCTCGTTTACCAGATCCTGCCAAGCAAGATAGAGTTTCTCAAAAGGACCTGCCACAGGGCTGAACGATCCTGTCTTCGGCACGGTGGCGCCTATTATAATCGTTTTCGGAGGAGTTGGCCTCTCCACGACGGTCCGGGTGATGGTTGCAGTTAATGTCATGGGCTGGCCCCCTCCGACAGTAGCAGTTGTAGTGACTACTTGGGTGGCCACAGATGTGACGACCACGCGCTCCTGCGGAGATATCACTGTGGCTGCGAAAAACCCTCCGAGGATGCCGATGATTAAAGCCACTACTACTCCAACAGCAGGTAATGCCCTAGCCATGCCCGAAAAAGAGCCCCCAGACCTATATAAACATTTTAGTAAATAACCTACATGCTCAGCTGAAAAAGCTCCGCCGCATTCCTATGCAGCATCATCGTCTTCTCGTGGTCCGGCACATCCATGTTCTTTATCGATTCAATACACTTGGTGAAATGCCCTATGGGCGATGGATGGTTGCTTCCCAGCATTATGCGCTTAGGCCCTACTAAGCGGTAGAGATAGTCCATGGCCGTTGGATGTGCTGCGGCGCCGTTCTCATAATAAAGCATGCTTAGATAGTGTAGAGGGTCGTGGGCCATCTTCCTCCTCAGCTCGTCGAACGCTTCGTAGAACCTCACCATTCTCCCAGCAACATAGGGCAGAGCACCGCCCAAGTCAGCCAGCAGTATCTTGAGCTGCGGCAGCCTGTCAAGCAGCCCACCGACTATGAGGTCGGCCACGACAAGCGTCGTCTCGGCCGGGTATCCAACCATCAGCCCGGTCAAGTTTTGCCTCATCGCCTCCGACCCCGGAGGAAGCGCAGGGTGAATGAACACAGGCATACCGAGCCTGCAGGCCGTCTCGAAGATAGGATAATGTTTGGAAGCTGAGATAGCTTCTTCGCCGTTAACTCTCGTGGGGATTATAACGCCCTTCAGACCCAACTCTGCTTTACATCGTTTAAGCTCGTCAACAGAAGCCTCGACATCGTTCATCGGAACCGTAGCCATGCCCTCAAGCCTTCCAGGAAATCTTTCGCAGGCCCTAGCTATGTCATCGTTCACCATCTGAGCGAGTCTAATCGACTGTGGAGGAGGCAGGAAATCAACCCAAGGCTCTGAGATCGACATTATCTGCGTGTCCAGACCACCAGCATCCATCTCCGCCACCCTTGCCTGAGCCTCGTTCGTCGCCTTGGTGCATCTGAAGATGTAGCCACGACTGCTCTTAATAACAGGCACATCATCCGGCGAGTTCACAACCACCCAACCATACCGGCCTCCATGCTCAGCCAAAACCTTCAGATATTCGACAGGATACCAGTGATTATGGACGTCTACAGGCATCACGGAACTGCAGGCAGGTGGATATTTAAACATTTGAATAAAATGAACGCCGACAGGAAGCGGCACAACGTGACGATAGTCGAGGCCGCGGACCCTGTTGGTCTACTGTCATGGTTGTTTTCGATGTTGTTGTGTTTGGCAAAATTTAAATGCGGGTATGCCTCATTTTCGCATCATGACAACAATAGTCGCTGAGGAAAAAATAGCTCAGCGCTGGGTTGGCAGCTCTTTGAAAAGATACGAAGACAAACGCCTCATAACCGGTCACGGAATGTTCACTGAAGATTTCACTTTTCCCGGAACCTGCTATGCAGCAATTCTGAGAAGTCCTGTGGCACACGCGTACATCAGAAAAATTGACACATCGAGAGCCGAGAAACTACCCGGTGTGATAAAAGTCGTCACTGGTAAAGAAATAGCGCTCCTGACCAACCCTTATCCGCAGATAGCTCCTCCGCCCGGCGACCGAATTAAAGACTACTGCATGGCTGTGGACAAGGTTCGCTACATGGGTGAGCCAGTGGCTGTGGTGGTCGCTGAGGACATGTACACGGCGTACGACGCCTTGGACTACATAGATGTTGAATACGATGTTTTACCCTCAGTTGTTGACGGTGAGAAGGCCCTCGAACCAGGCGCTCCCACCGTTCACGAAGAGCTAGGAAGCAACGTCGTTTGGCACGGTGTCTACAACTACGGCGACGTTGAGCAGGCGTTTAGAGAGGCTGATGTTGTAATAGAGGAACGGCTGAAGTTCGACAGATACAGCGCCATACCTCTAGAGAACAACGTAGTGGTAGCCGACTACGACGCACACAACGACGTTCTGACAATCTACGCCAACAACCAAATGC
>JANWZU010000130.1 GCA_025054795.1 Candidatus Caldarchaeum sp. | reverse complement strand
CGACTTGAACAGGATGGCTAAAGTCAAAAGAGTTGAGGGCGTGATCGTTGGCCCCGGCTCGCTGTCGCTGGCCCACAGCTTCGTGGAGAAAGTGGCTTTGAAGGAGCTTGTGAAAGCTGCACATGTTTACAAGAGGATTGCGGAGCTTCTACTCAGCTAAGTGCATGTAGCGGTGGAAGTTGAGCATCACAAGCGCCATGTGCTTGACGCCTGCCACGAAGTCCTGTATTCTTATGTTTTCGTCGGGGCCGTGGACGGATGAGCCGTGGTAGCCGACGCCGGTCGACACGCAGGGCACTCCGAGTATGTCTGTGATGACGTACATAGGCCCTGAAGCCGCTCCAGATGGTATGACGACGGGCTGGACGCCGTAAGCCTGTTCAGCGGTGTCTGCGACGAGCTTAGCCATGAAGCTGTCGGGGTTTGTTCTTGCGGCTGGATAGGACTGCAGCATCCTCAGCTTCAAGTCGTCGAACCCTCTCATCCTCAGCGTCTCAACAAGCTTTCGGTAGATTTTCTCAGGGTCCTGCTTCGGAACGACTCTGAAATCAAGCTTCGCCGAGGCAGTAGCCGGGATTATGGTTTTGCTTCCCGGGCCTTGGTAGCCGGATGACAGGCCGTTTATGTTTACTGCGGGTTCGAGCAGCAGCTGTTTAAGCAGGTTTCCTGTCTTGCCGGGTATGAGGTTGGCTGGTGGGTCGAAGTCTTCGAGGCTTAGGTTTGCCAGAAGCTCTTCGCCGCTGTAGTCTATTTCGTCGTAAACGCCGTCGAGAAGTATTCGGCCGTCGGATGTTCTGATTGTGTTGAGCGCTTGGACAAGCCTCCATGCGGGGTTCTCCACGATTGCTCCCCACGAGGAGTGGACCTCTCTGCCGGGCCCGGCTGCTTCAACCTCGACGTAAAGCATGCCCTTGACTCCGAGATACACGACTGGAGAGCCTTTTCTGTTCCTGTAGCCGTATTCCCAGATGCAGCCGTCGGCGAACAGCCTGTCCCTCTCTCGTTCAACAAACTCCTTCAGCCCGGGGCTTCCAACCTCCTCACCGCCTTCTACAAGCATCTTGATGTTGACCGGCACCTCGCCCAACACAGCTGTCAACGCATCCAACGCCGCCAGACGTGCTGCTATGTTCCCCTTGTTGTCTGCGGCTCCACGTCCATACAGCTTTTCGTTCCTGACTGTGGGCGAGAAAGGTGGTGTTGTCCATTTTTCAACCGGGTCGGCTGGCTGTACGTCGTAGTGGTTGTAGAACATCAGGGTTGCGTGGGCTTCGGAGTTTAGGTAGCCTAGGACGACGGGGCCGCCGCCCTCAACCTCGTGGATGCTGGTCCTCAGCCCGGCTTCTTCGCACAGCTCTGCGACAAGCTCGGCGCACTCCCTCAACCCGCTTCTGTGAGCCGACACGCTGGGTTGGCTTATCAGGCGGGAAGCCCAGTCGAGATACTTAGGCTTGTTCCTCTCGATGTAGTTGAAAAGCTCGCCGTACCGCTCCATCCGTTCACCACTTGGTTCTGTCTCCCTCCAGCAACCCGCTGCCTATGTGGATGCGGTCGATGTGCTTGGACAGCTCAGCCTCCGTCTTGAACACAGATTCGCAGTAAGGGCATTTGAGGGGCCCTTTAGACATTCTAGCTGACCTCCGTTTCAACTTTCTGCGTGTTCGGGTATTAAGTTTTATCCATCATCCTGCCTACGACGTTTCAGCGAAGATATGTTTATTAGGCAACGTCCTAATACGCTATCAATTGGGATTTTTTGCCCAGAGTATTGGATAAGGTGGGCTTGACGTTCGACGATGTGCTGCTGGTGCCGTGCAGGTCGGGCATACGCTCGCGCAGGGAGGTTTCGACGAGGACGTTTTTCACGAAAAAGATAGAGCTTGAGGTTCCGGTTGTCTCGGCTGCCATGGACACGGTGACGGAGGCTGAGATGGCTGTTGCGATGGCCCGTGAAGGCGGGATAGGCGTCATCCACAGGTTCAACACAGTCGAGCAGCAGGCTGAGCAGGTGAAAGCCGTCAAAAGAGCTGAGAACATAGCCATCGACGAACCCTACACCATAGGGCCCGACGCAACAGTCGCCGAAGCCGAGGAGCTGATGCGGCTGAAAAACGTCAGCGGCCTAATCGTCGTCAACCAATCCAAAAAACTACTCGGAATCCTGACCAGAAGAGACATCCTGTTCAGGCCACGGGAAGCACGTGTAGCCGAGTGCATGACGCCAGCCGAGCGTGTTGTGACGGCGAGGCCCGACATAACGCTCGAAGAAGCCAGAGAGATCTTTATGCGCTACAAGGTTGAGAAGCTGCCTCTCGTCGACTCTGAAAACCGGCTGAAAGGGCTTGTGACGAGCGCCGACATCGTCAAGAAGCTGATGTACCCGCATGCATCCAGAGACGGAAAAGGCCGGCTGATGGTCGCAGCAGCCATAGGCGTGAAGGAGGACGCCGTCGACAGAGCCGAACCCCTCATAGCCGCAGGAGCAGACGCACTCGTCATAGACGTGGCCCACGGCCACACAGAGATGATGACACAGACACTCAGAAAAATCCGCCGGTCGTTCGGCGACGACGTAGAAGTCGTGGCGGGCAACGTCGCTACGGCTGAAGGCGTGGAGGACTTGGCTGCAGCCGGCGCCTCAGCTGTGAAGGTTGGAGTCGGCCCCGGCTCCGTTTGCACCACAAGGATTGTCGCTGGAGTTGGTGTGCCGCAGCTTACTGCGATAATGGACTGCGCTGAAGCAGCTCAAGCCATGGACGTGCCGATAGTGGCCGACGGCGGAATAAGGTCCAGCGCCGACGTGGTCAAAGCCTTGGCAGCCGGCGCCTCAACCGTGATGATTGGAAGGCTTCTGGCTGGGACGGACGAAAGCCCGGGTGCAGTCGTCGTCAGGAACGGCCGGAAGATGAAGATCTACAGGGGAATGGCTTCATTCTACGCCATGCTTGCGAAGAACAGCCGGGCCGGCGAGGAGGACATCCTCGAGGACGCCTCCGACTACAGCTACATGGCCGAGGGAGTCGAAGCCTACGTCCCGTACAAGGGCTCAGCCTCGGACGTCCTACGCCAGCTCGTCGCAGGCCTCAGGTCCGGCCTAAGCTACCTCGGAGCCCACAGCATCAAGGAGATGCAGCAGAACGCCGCATTCATCCGCATGACCGAGGCAGGGCTGAAGGAGAGCCATCCACACGACGTCGAACCCGTATGACAGGCAGGGCCGACATCATCATAGGCCTTCAGTGGGGGGACGAGGGCAAAGGCAAAATCTCCTACATTCTGTCGCATGGAGCCGAAGCAGTAGTCAGGTTTCAGGGGGGTGCGAACGCAGGCCACACAGTCGTGGTTGAAGGAAGGCGGTTTAAGTTCAACATGCTTCCAGCAGGATGTCTGGCAGGAGCTAAGCCCGTTGTGGCGGCTGGATGCGTCCTCGACGTGGAGGCTTTCGAGAGGGAGGTTCGGATGCTCAGGGATGTTGGAAGATGCGTTGAGCCGTTGGTCAGCAGATCCTGCCAGCTCATCCTCCCCATCCACAGAGAGATGGACAGACGCATCGAACAGCTGAGGGGCGGAGGAGCCATAGGAACGACTCTGCGTGGAATAGGGCCTGCATACGCCGACAAAACTCTGCGGACAGGAGTGAGGGCCGGCGACATAGAAGACGCCGAGGGTTTGAAAAATAAGCTTCAGTTTCTCAGACGTCTTCATGGGTTGGAGGCTGAGTCCGACGTCAACCGTTTGCGTGAGGTTCTGCAGCCGCATCTAGGAGATGTAGAACCCTACCTGAACGGGATAATCGACTCAGGTGGGAGGGTTGTGCTGGAGGGCGCTCAAGGCGTTCTGCTGGACGTCGACCACGGAACATACCCCTACGTCACGTCGTCCAACACCGTTGCTGCGGCTGGCTTAGTAAGCTCCGGCATCCCCGTCTCCAAAGCCGGCAGGATAGTCGGTGTGATGAAGGCTTACGCTACGAGGGTTGGCGCCGGGCCCTTCCCCACCGAGCTGGCGGGCAGTTTGGCTGAGAGAATCCGGGAGTCTGGAGGCGAGTACGGAACGACGACGGGCAGGGCCAGACGGGTTGGCTGGCTCGACATACCCTCGCTCAAGTATGCGTGCATGCTGAACGGCGTCTCGGAGATAGCGGT
>JANWZU010000200.1 GCA_025054795.1 Candidatus Caldarchaeum sp. | reverse complement strand
TGGCGGCAGGCATATCGCTGATTGCAGCGGTCATGCTGGCGCTTCACGCGCTCCGGCTTGGTGGAATCTACACCTCTGGAAGAGGCTCTACGGCTGCGGGTTTGACAGCTGCTGTTCTACGCGAGAAAGAGGGCGGAATGGTTCTCGAGGCAGGTGCTATGGTTTTGGCCGACATGGGCGTCTGCTGTATCGACGAGATTGACAAGATGAGGCCCGAGGACAGAGTTGCTATTCACGAGGCTATGGCTCAGCAGACAGTCAGCATAGCCAAGGGCGGCATAGTGGCCACGTTGAACGCTAGGACAGCGGTCTTGGCTGCTGCGAACCCGGCGCTTGGGCGATACGACCAGTACAGGCTTTTCACAGAGAACATCAACCTACCCATAACAATCCTCTCAAGGTTTGACCTGATATTCGTGCTTAGAGATGAGCCCAACCCCGACACCGACAAAAAAATATCATCCCACATAGCGGCCCTCCACCAGCTCGGCGAGCCCGAAAAATCCCCGCCCATACCGTTGGAGGTCTTCAAAAAGTACATAGCCTACTCGAAGAGGATTGAGCCGACGGTCTCGGTCAAGGCTTTGAAGGTGCTCGAAGAGTTCTATCTTAAGATGAGGTCTCTGTACGAGAAAACCTCAACCGTCAGCATAACGGCGAGGCAGTTCGAATCGTTGATTAGGCTCACAGAGGCTCATGCGAGGGCTGCCTTGAAGAATCAGGCTGACGAAGTCGACGCAGCCGCAGCCATCTCTTTGATGAAGGTAAGTCTTCAGCAGGTCGGTGTCGACGTTGAGACCGGAGCGCCTGACATAGACGTAATAATGACGGGTAAGCCCAAAAGCGTCAGGGATAAGATTAAGCTAGTCGTGGAGACGATTAAAAGCTTCGAGGAGAAGAGTGGGTACGCTGCGGAGCAGGAGTTGAGGAACGCCCTTCTTCAGGAGGGTCTTTCAGACGAGGAAATCACAAGACTCATCACAAGGCTGATTACCGAGGGGAGGGTTTTCATGCCTAGGACAGGTGCCTACAAGCTGACATGAAAGCCGAAGGGCTTCCGCCCTACTTGAGAGATGCGTTGAGAAGGTACGGCGTACACGAGTTCTATCCTCCTCAGTCGGAGGCGTTGAGGAAAGGTCTTCTGGACGGGAGGCGTCTGATGGTTTCGACTCCGACAGCTTCAGGCAAAACGCTTCTTGCGTTGATGGCCGCCTACAAGCATGTGGCTGAAGGCGGCAAAGTGCTTTACCTAACTCCTCTGAGGGCTCTGGCAGCGGAGAAACTGCAGGAGTTCAGCCTTTTCCTCGGCAACGAATTTCGAGCGGTAGCAAGCACGGGAGATTACGACTCAGCCGACCCTTGGCTGGAGTCTTACGACGTGATCGTTGCAACCAACGAGAAAGCCGACAGCCTTCTCAGGCACAGAGCAGGCTGGATTGATAGAATATCGCTGCTGGTTGCCGACGAGGTGCATTTGCTGGGAGACCCTGAGAGAGGCCCTACCTTGGAGATGACTTTGACACGCATGCTGGCCAACAACCCTGAGGCGCAGCTTCTAGCGCTCAGCGCAACGGCGCCAAACGCCCATGAGATAGCCGAGTGGCTTAAAGCAGAATTGGTTTCGATGGATTGGAGGCCTGTGCCGCTCCGTGAAGGGGTCTATCTGCGAGGCGACGTAATCTACAGCGACAGGTCGGTGAAAAAAGTTGATGAGCAGGACTACAGCCCCGCCATATCGATAGTTCTTCAGACGGTTTCGGACGGAGGTCAGGCGATTATATTCGCAAACACCCGCAGGAGAGCAGAGCAGTACGCCGAGAAAGCAGCCTCAGCCCTCTCATCCAGCAACCTACTAAGCCAAGAGGACCGAGACTTCCTTACATCCGTAGCTTCGGAGCTTGAACAGAGTGGTGAGGCCTCGGCCTTCACAGAGAGAGTTTCCTCCCTACTTCGTGAAGGTGCTTGTTTCCATCATGCAGGGCTTGGCGCATCCCACAGGCGTGCAGTCGAATACGCATTCAGACAGAGACATCTCAAAGTTTTGTGCGCAACACCGACGCTTGCTGCAGGCGTCAACCTTCCGGCTAGGCTTGTGGTAATCCCAGAGCTGAGGAGGTACGAGGTTGGGGAGGGTTTGAGAAGCATCTCTGTCACTGAGTACAAGCAGTTCTGCGGAAGGGCTGGAAGACCCGGGTACGACGAATACGGCGAAGCCGTCTCGATAGCGCACAGCGACGATGAGTTCGACTTTATCTTCGAGAAATACGTGAGGGGAAGGCCTGAGAGGATTTGGTCTAAACTGGCCAGCCAGAGGCACATGAGGATTCAGGTTTTGGCTGTTTTAGCCAGCGAGGAGATACGCAGGCTCGAAGAGCTTGAGGGTTTTTTCGGAAGAACCTTCCTAACTCATCAGTTCGGCGGAAGCATGACGGCCAAGGTTTTGAAGGAGGTTGTCGGTTTTCTTGTGGAGCACGACTTTGTGAAGGCGGGCGGCACGTTAGAGGCGACGAGGCTTGGTAGACGTGTCTCAGAACTCTACATCGACCCTCTGACGGCTTTAACCATTCTGAAAACATGCTCCAAAAGGCCGAAAAACCTAGACGAGCTCGGCCATCTTCAGGTTGTATGCATGGCCCTCGAGGTCCCCCGAGTTCCGATGAAAAGGGTTGACGCTTGGAAGCTGAAAAAATTCGTCGAAGAAAACTTCGAATCCTTCTTCGAGGTGCCCGACCCGGCCGAGGACCCTGATGGCTACGATTTGTTCCTAGACTCGGTCAAGACGACGATTCTGATGAAGGCGTGGGTCGACGAGGTAAGCGAGGGCGAGCTTTACGAGAAGCTCGGCGTCGAACCGGGGGACTTGGCTGTGTTGAGGGAGAGATGCAGCTGGATTTCTTACGCCGCCTCTCAGCTTATGGCCATAGAGGGAAACAAGGCTTTGGAGAATGCTTTCATGCTGTTGTCTGAAAGGCTTGCATACGGCGTTAGAGCCGAGCTTCTTCCTCTTGTTTCTCTCAAGGGTGTTGGCAGGGTTAGAGCCCGCAATCTGTACAACAGCGGCTACCGCAGCCTAGAAGACCTTAGGAAAGCCTCCGTAGACCAGCTCGCCAAAGTACCGACAATAGGAGAGAAGACAGCGGCATCCATCAAGAGCCAGCTTTGACCAGCTCTTCGAATTCACTTAGACTCTTCTCCTGACCAGCCTCCACAGACCCGGGCCTAACACTCCTGACAACATCTAAAGCAGCCCTCCACCCCAGCCTCTTTTTCCACATCGTGTAAGCCGTAAGAACCATTCCCGTCCTGCCGTAGCCAGCCTGACAGTGGACAAGAACCCTGTGGCCCCGTTCACATAGCTCTTCCAACTTCTTGACGATCTCTAGAAGGCTTGAGGGGTGGGCGGGCTGATGGTCTTTGAGAGGGAAGTGGAAGTAGGCGAAGTCGTCGGCCAGCTCCTTCGGCAGAGGGTTTTCGGTCAGGCTGATTATCGCTGACACGCCTCTGTTCTTCAGGTACCGCATGTGTTTCTTCTGGCTGGGCAGCCCGCTGGCCACTATTTTGTCATTAAACTCGGAGAAGTTGGGAGGCCTGTCTAGGAAGAATCCCTGTATCTTTCTCAGCGTCCCGGGCATGCTCTAGGTTTTCAGCAGCGTCTTTACAAGCTTTCCTGTCTTCTCCTCAAGCTCAGCCCTCATGCTGGCCGCTTCCTCATCGCTTAAGTTCATGACAAGCGCCCGAACTCTGTCGTATCCGAGCTTGTTGACCATCACGTCGAAGGGACGAAGCCCACCGACCAGCTCATACATGTCGGACTCCGCCGGCCTAACCACGACGGGGGTGAAGAGGTCGACGAACTGCGTCAACACTTCTCTTTCCTCGTCTTTCTCGCTTATCAAGAGCCCCGGAGGCACCAGTATCCTGTTGACTGGAATCTCTACCACGCTTCCAACGACATCTCCCTCTAGAACCTCGGCCCTCTCACACCTCCACGAGTCAAGCTTAAGCTTATCACGCTCCCCGAAATAACCATGCCACCATTTCAGACTTTCAACTATAAGCTTCTCCATCTCAGCCTCGATTTGATGCTTCTCTCCCGCAACATCCTCGTTCGACAGCACAAGCACGAGGTTTTTCCTCGTCTTCCTCTTCTGAGCTTCAACCTGCTGTGCGAACAACTGGGGCTTGACGGCTGTCAAAACCACGTCCATCAAAACTTGGTTTCCAGACTTGTCTGTCCCTAGGTTGATGCGGACCGAAAGCCTGTCCTTACCTCTCAGCTTCTCCAGCAGATACTCTCTAAGCCTTTCGTACATCACCATCGTGTAGATGAACTGCCCTAGCTTCGACTCGAACTCATCGTATCCGTAAGACATCTACGGAGCCTTCTCTATGTATTTCAAAACTCCTATTTCGATGAAGTTGTGATGTATGTAGGTGTATTCGTCTGAGACAGGCATTAAGGTAGCTTCGCAGACCGGTAGGGCCGGCTCAACGTCTTCCACCTCTTGGACCTGCCTTTGCATGCTGAGCTGATGTTGGCTGAACGTATATAAGCGTTTTCCAAATACAAAGGCGGCGACGTTGCTTCCTTAAATATACCGTGCTGACTATGGTCTCCGTCTTGAAGATTGTTAAAGGCTGTTCTTCGCCGGAGCTGGCTGTCAAGATCAGCCGTTTCTTGAACTTAGAGTTAGTGGATGTGGAGGCTAGGCAGTTTCCCGACGGAGAGTCCTACGTTAGGGTTGACGGCTCAGTGGGGGGTGAGGAGGTTGTGCTTGTCCATGGTCTACATCCGCCTCAGGACAGGCACTTGGTACAGTTGATGCTGACTGCTGACTGCCTCAGAGACCTAGGCGCTTCTTCTGTAAAGGCTGTGATTCCATACATGGCATACGCAAGGCAGGACAGACGATTTAAAGAAGGCGAGGCCGTGAGCGCTTTAGCGGTGTTAAAGGTTCTGAAGGCCGCTGGAGTGGATGCAGTAATAACTGTCAACATCCACTCCCCTTGGATAATCGACAAGTCTCCTGTTCCCGTCAAAAACATAGACGCAACCGGCGTGCTCGCCTCATACGTTCTCCAAGCAGGTGTTGAAAAGCCTCTCATACTGTCGCCGGGTAAGAAGGGGGTTGAGATGGCTGCTTACGCTGCGTCCGTGTTGGAGACCGACTACGCCCACGTGGAGAGCCGCAGAAGCCTCGAGGACGGCCGTGTCTCTGTGTCCGTCGATGCAGATGTTGGAGGCAGGGAGGTTGTGTTGGTTGACGACGTCATAAGCACAGGGGAGACGATGGCCAAGTGTGTCGAAGCTGTGAAAAGAAGGGGAGCTGTCAGGGTTGTCGTCGCAGCAGTACACGGCTTGTTCGTCGGTTCTGCCTCCGAGAGGATAACAGCAGCCGGAGCGGACCTGATACTCACCACGGACACAGTCCCCAACCCGTACGATGTTGCCTCGGTCGCAGGCCTAGTAGCTTCCCAGATAGGATAAAGCTATGGACGAGCCTTCAAAATCGTTCTTCCTGCTGTCAGGCGAACACCCGTTCCTCTCAGCCGCCGAGCTTCAGCACGTGTTGGAGATCTATGGATATGGCTGGGACTTCCATCTTCCAGTCCAAAGAGTGGCTGTCGCAACAACTTCCTCCACAGCTCGGCTTCAAGCGGTTGACCGCGCTGCCTTCACTAAGATGGCTGGGATACTTCTAAGCTATGGCCGAACACAGAACATCGAAAGCGGTGATGTCCCTTTTGAAGACGAATGCATAGACCGGCTGCCTGTCAACTTTCGCACCTTCAGCGTCGAAGTCGTGAAAGTAGGGGGAGTTGATGTGAACTCGGTCGAGGTCGAGAAGAAAACAGCGGCCAAAATCACTTCCGCTCACCCCGGCCTGAGGGTTTGTCTGGAAAACCCCGACAAGATCTTCACAGTGGTCGTCTCCCCCGAAGCCTATTTTTTCGGCGTGCTTTGCAGCGCCAAGCCAAGGAAGTTTTTCCAACAGAGGAGGGCTGGGAGGAAGCCTTTCCGACTTCCATCAGCTCTCCAGCCCAAGCTTGCGAGAAGCTTGGTCAACTTCTCCGTCTCAAGCCCCGATTCAACCGTCCTAGACCCGTTCGGAGGCTCCGGCGCCATACTGGTTGAAGCAGGTTTGATGGGGCATGAGGTTTTAGGTCTTGAGCTGAAGACTTGGATCTGCAACGGCATGGCTGTCAACGTGTCTCACTACTGCCCGCCCACCTGCCATGTGATTCAAGGCGATGCCGCTAGGATGCCTTTCAGAAAAGCCTTCGACTCAGTGGCCACAGACCCGCCGTATGGAAGGTCTACAACGTTAGCTGGGCTGGGGTTTTAGTCCCTGCTGGAAAGTTTTTTCGAGATTTTGTTCACGCTGCTGCGGCCGGGCGGGAGGGTCGCCATCATAGTTCCCCGTCAAGAGTACGGAAGCCTGTTAGACGCCTCGAAAGGGTTTAAACCTCTGCAACACCACGACATCTACGTCCACAAAAGCCTGACGAGAAGAGTAGTGGTGCTTAAGCTTGAGTGAGATGAAGTTGTGTTTTCTGGGGACAGGTGGAGGAATGCCATCAACTAACAGAGGGCTACCCGCAGTAGCAGTCCGTCTAAGAAAATCACTCATACTGTTTGACTGTGGCGAGGGAACTCAGCGCCAGCTAATCAGGTCGGGTCTGGGGACGAAGCCCAACATACACATCTTCATAACCCATCTGCACGGGGACCACGTTCTAGGTATTCCAGGTCTTCTCTTCACCCTTTCGATGAACGGGAGAACAGATGTAGTGAATGTCCACGGCCCGCCGTCAACAGCCCGTTTCCTAGAGGCTGTGATGATGCCGCAGCTTGGAAAGCTGGGGTTTGAAGTGAAGGTCAACGAGCTCACGGCAAACACCTCGGTCAGAGTCGACAACGTGACCGTGTCCAACTTTCCAACAGAGCACACGTCTCTCTCCTACGGATACGTGATGCAGGAGGACACGAGGCCGGGAAAGATGCGTGAAGACCTTCTCGACTCTCTAGGCGTTCCCAGAGGCCCCTTATGGGGGATGCTGCAGCGGGGAAAGCCGATAGAGTTCAACAACAGAGTGATCAAGCCTGAGGAGGCGCGGGGTCCTCCTAGGCCTGGAAGGAAGGTTGTTTACACCGGCGACACTAGGCCCTGCGTGAATGTTGTTGAAGCGGCTGTTAAAGCTGATGTGCTGATACACGACTCGACCTTCGACGACAGTTTGAGGGAGAAGGCCGTTGAGGAGGGCCATTCGACTGCTTCCGAAGCCGCTGAGACAGCTATGCGGGCGGGGGTTAAACGTCTATATCTGTTCCACATAAGCCCACGGTACGACGACGCCGCTTTGCTTCTGACCCAAGCCCGAAGACTTTTTGCAGAGTCGTACGTTGCCGAAGACCTAGAGACCTACAGCGTTCCTTTCACTCAGTAAGCCATCTTATCAGCTGCTCGGCGTCCTCGGAGTAAACTTTTACCGTTATAGGCTCTAAGGCAACTGCTTCGCCGGGCTCGTAGAAAGAGAGCTTGCCCACGTAAGCCGCCTGCTTGTTGATGTAGAACACCAAGCTGCCGCCTTTCAACCCCTTGCCTAAAACATTCCTAACAGCCGTCCTTATCCGGCGAGACCTTATCATCATACGTAGCTTCTCAAAACCCTCTACAGAGTCGACTGAAGCAACAACCTTGTCCGAGAACATTTGGACAGATGCTTTCGGAAAAATGTTAAGCACTGCCTGAGCGACTTTCGACTGTGATTCCGTCGAATAAATTGGGGCCGATATCTCGGCAGCCAGCTTCACAGCTGCGCCCTGAGGGCCGACAGAGTCATCATCACGTTCAAGGTGTTTTCAAACAGCTCCGTCTGAGTGACCCTGCCTATTATCTTTCCTCCCTCGACAACGAACAGCCTTCGGATGTTTTTCTCGGCCATCTTAGCCATGGCCTCCCCCAAAGACGCCTCAGGTGTGATGACCTCGATGGGCGATGACATTATTTCGCCGACCCGCATCGTCAAAGCGCAGCCTTTAGCTATGCAGCGTCTGATGACATCTCTCTCCGTCACCACTCCGACTGGCAGTTTGTTCCGTGTGATAACCAGAGACCAGACGTCGTTGTCAATCATTTTCTTGACTGCGTCTAGGATGGTGGCGTTTTCATCGAGCTCAACGACCTTCCTGTCCATTACGTCTTTAACCCTTAGTGTGACAGGCATTCAAACCACGTAGTTTGTGTATTACTTGCTTCTTTTAAACTTTCAACTCCAAACCCTTAATACAGCATCTTGAAATAAGGACTTGGATGCTTGGAAACACGTTTGTCGTAGTCTGGGAGGGGGTTGACGCCTCCGGTAAAACAACTCTTATGAAGGCCACGTCTTCGAAACTCGCAACCAAGGGGTCGAGCGTGGAAACTTACAAAACACCCAGCGACACAGCCACGGGGGAGTTCGCCAAAACCTACGGCAACAGAAGCTCGACAGACCCTTTAACACGCATGCTGCTTTTCCTAGCTAACACCTCCGACGACAGCTCCGTCATCAGGAAAATTGCCCATGAGAGAAAACCCGACTTCATCTTCGTCGACAGGTACTATCAGTGCTCCGTGGTCTACGGCTTCGCACTTATAGGAAGACGCTATGGGAAAAGCTTCAGCGAGGATAAGTTTCTCAGCTTCTACGACTCGGTCGAGGATCTGGGCTCGGAGGTTTTTGTCAAACCCGACATGACTGTTGTTGTTGAGGTCGACGAGCCTACGAGAAAGCGCCGTGTTCTTCAGAAGCACGCTAGCTCCGACCACGATTTTGAGGGCGATGAGGAGCTCCAGAACCTAGTTCGAAGATACTATGCGGTCTTGGCCAAGAGGTTCAGCGGTTCGTTTGTTAGGATTTTGAACGAAGAAAATATGGTTGGCAAGCTGTCGGAAGACCTAGCTGATATGCTTGCCCGTCTAAAAAGAGGTGAGGCCCGTGGTCAGAGCCTTCATAGCTATTGATGTCCATGATGAGGAGATTTTAAGAAGGATAGTTTCTGTCCAAAACGAGCTTATCAGGGTTGGCCGAGAAGGCCTCAAGCCTGTAGAAGCTCACAACCTTCACTTGACACTACGGTTCTTAGGTGAGTTGACGGACGCAGAGACTCAGCTTGTTTCTGAAGCTCTAGGCAAGCTGGATGCGAAGCCTTTCACGATGAGCCTGAAGGGTTTGGGATACTTTCCCGGCGGCGGAAGGGTTAACGTGATATGGGCAGGCGTGGAGGAGGGGGCTGAGGAGCTTCGAAAAATTCACAGCAGCCTCGGGAGGCTTCTCTCCGGGTTGAAAATTGAGGAGAATGACAAATTCTCACCACACCTTACAATATGCAGAGTCAAGTTCGTCAAAGACAAACAGGGGCTGCTGGAGGTGATAAGGAGAAACTCTGAGACCTTCTTCGGAGCTGAGAGGGTCGAAAAGATAAGCTTGAAAAGAAGCGTTTTAACTTCATCAGGGCCTGTCTACTCGGACATATCGGTGCGGAAAATTTGAATGAGCTTCTGGAAAAGCTTGTGGAGGAGCTGAGGCCCTCGCCTGAAACCATTAGGAGGGCTGAGCGGCTGGCGGCGGCTTTGGTGGAGAAGGTTGAGCAGAGTTTCGGAGTTGGCTCCGCATCCGTGGAAGGCTCTTACGCAAAAGGCACCATGGTCAAGGGAAGGGAGGAGGTCGACGTATTCGTACACTTCAAGCCTGAGACACCTGTTGAAAAAGCCTCTCAAATGGTTCTAGCGAGAGGTGTGGAAATCCTGAAAAGCTTAGGCGGAGCGGTCAGGCTGAGATACGCAAGCCACCCCTACGTCGAGGGGTTCGTGGACGGCTTGAGGGTGAACCTAGTCCCCTGCTACGACGTCAAAGACAGTAGATGGATTACCCCGGTCGACAGAACACCGTACCACACGCAGTATGTTAAGAAAATGATGGACGAAAGGATGGCTGACGAAACTAGGCTACTCAAGGCTTTCCTGATGAACGACGGTCTCTACGGGGCGGAGATACGGACACGAGGGTTCAGCGGATACGTCTGCGAGCTCCTGATAATCAAGCACGTCTCCTTCAAGTCTCTTCTGGAGAGGGCCGCCCAATGGAGGCCGCCTGTAGTCGTCGACGGGGAGGCTGAAAAACACCCCGGCGCTCCACTCATAATAGCGGACCCCGTGGACAGGTTGCGGAACGCTGCTGCAGCGGTCTCGCTCACCACTCTGTCCAAATTCATCATGAAGTCGAAGCTGTTTCTAAAGAGGCCGTCTAGGTCTTTCTTCGTCGAGAGGCCCAGTTTAGCCATCGATGCCGGCAGAAGGCGTTTCTTGGCCTTGGTCTTCGAGGTGCCTGAGAGACCTCCAGACGTGTTGTGGGGGGAGCTTGGCCGTACCATGAACGGTTTGGGCAAGGCTTTGGCGGCCCACGGTTTTACCCTGTTCAGGAGTGACTGCTGGGTCGAAGGCCATCAAGCCTTGATTGTCTTCGAGCTTGAAACCCTCCGGCTTCCGGAAGTTTATCTGCACGTAGGTCCTCCTGTCTGGAGCAGGAACGCAGCCGAGTTCGTAGAAGAGCAGGCAAGGAAAAAAGACCTAGAGGCCTATCCTTGGGTTCACGGCGAGCGGCTGTACTCACTCCGAAGGAGAAAATTCATCAACGCAGAAGAGCTGTTAAGACATCTTGTTCAAGAAGGAAACGCAGCTGTCTCGAAAGAACTGCGGACGTATCTCAAGAAGTCCGAGACAACAACCGACCTATCACAGCTTCATCCGAAACTCACGCTGGAGGGAAGGGCCTTTCTAGAGGAGTTTATAAGGGCATGTCCAAGCTTCATAGCCCAGTACATTTCATCTCAGTAGAAAGGCTGAAGGACGTTGGAGTAGACCTGAGCATTCTAGCTTACCCCTCATCCGAGTCCAGCGAAGTTTCTAAGAGAGTTTCGACGATGTTGAAGCTTGGTGTTTCTGCGTTGGCGGTCAAGCTGCTCGGCGACCATCCTTCGCTCCTTGTTTTGGGTAAGGGGGTTAGGGGGGTTGTCGTCCTCGGGTTGATAGAGGATGTGAAAGTGGCTGTGAAGCTGATGAGGACAGACGCCTCCGTCAAAGGCATGGAGAGGGAGGCCTCGATGCATTCGAAGGCAAACGGCCTGGGCGTGGGTCCCAAACTATTCAGCTGGGCTGACGAGATGATTGTGATGGAGTACGTTGGCGGAAGCAGGCTCGGAGACTTGATAACCGCTTGGCAGAGAAAACAACTTAAGCCAGTAATAGAATCAGCCCTAAATCAAGCCTTCATACTGGACGCAAACCAGCTAGACCATGGCCAGCTCTCAAACGCCTCAGACCACGTAATAGCAGACCAAACTGGGAGAACATTCATCATAGACTTCAGCCACTCATCAACTACAAGGAGACCAGCTAACGTTACATCATTCACATCTTATCTCTTGAACTCGCTCTTCAGAGAGAGGCCTGTGCACAACCTGCTGCAGCCGCTGCTGAGACAATACAAGCAGAACCTCCAGCCGTCTTTGTTTCTAGACCTGAAAAAGACAATCCTGAGCTTGGCCGAGGGTTAACGTTTTTAGAAGAGTAAACGGCAGTATTCAGCGTGTTGGAAGTGGGGGCGGCTGACGAGATCACAGCCCTCTTAGGACGGGGAAAGGTTCTAACCGATGAAGAGGTGTTGGAGAAATACTCTACCGACATGGGCGGGTTCCGCAGAAGGCCATCAGCCGTGGTGGTCGCCGAGAACGTGGAGGATGTAAGCCGTCTTCTGAAGTTCTGCAACGAGAGAAAAATCCCGGTCACGGCTTGGGGGGCTGGTTCAAGCCTAACGGGCGCCGTCGTGTCTGACAGCATAATCCTCGACCTGTCCAAGCTCGACCGCATTTTGAGGATAGACACGGTAAACTACTACGTTCACGTCGAAGCAGGCGTTGTTCTTGAACGGCTCAACAGAGAGCTGGAGAAGCATGGCTTCTTCTTCCCGCCAGACCCAGCCAGTAGCTTCATCTGCACGGTTGGCGGTGTTGTGGCCGAGGGTTCTGGAGGCCTTAGATGCGTAAAGTACGGAACGGTGAAGGACTGGGTTCTCGCCCTGAAGGTGGTGTTAGCCGACGGCAGCGTAGCTGTTTTCGGCGAGCCTCTGCCGAAGAACCGGGCGGGCTACAACCTTGTCCAGCTGCTTGTAGGCAGCGAAGGAACCCTAGGCATAATTGTCGAAGCATGGCTGAAGATTGCGCCAATCCCCGACGTTTCAGTAAAACGAGTATACGCCGTGTTCGACAGCTGGGCTGACGCCGGCAACGCAATTCTAGAGATAAGGAGGAGGAGAATAGTGCCAAGAATGCTTGAGTTCTTCGACAGCGTTGGTCTAGAGGCGGCCAACAGGATGCACGGAGAAAACCTGCCCATAGGCGAGGCTATGCTGCTGATAGACGTCGAAGAATACAGGGGAAACGAGACCTCGAACCTTTTAAGCATCCTAAAGAGAAACAACGCACGAACAGTGAAAATCGCCGAATCCGAAGAGGAAGCTGAAAAACTTCTACAAATAAGAGCAACGATGTATATGGCTTTAAACGCCATCAGCAAAGCAAGAGTAATCGAGGATGTCTGCGTACCCATAGACAGAATAGTTGACTATCTGACGAAGGTTAAGGAAATTTCAAAGAAATACGGCGTAGTAGTCTCGATGAACGGCCACGCGGGGGACGGAAACATCCATCCCAGCGTGCTGTACGACCCCGACAACCCCGACGAAGTTAAGCATGTTGAGAAAGTCGTGCAGGAGTTGATAAGGTATTCGACTGAGATAGGCGGAACAATAACCGGTGAGCACGGAGTCGGGTTGCAGAAGATGCGAGACTTAGCCATGCAGCTTGAATCACACAACGGGCCTCAAGTCTTGGAATTGATGAGAAGGTTGAAAAAGCTCTTCGACCCAAACAACATACTTAACCCGGGAAAGTACGTAGACATGACGTGAAAACAATAGCGATTGACTTTGGAGCCTCGTATCTGCGCTTCGCTGTCGTCGAGAACGGCCGAATACTCCGTAGAGTTGTTCAGCCTACTCCCTCCACGGCGGCCGGCATCGCCAGTGCATTCAGACACTCGTTCAAGGTTCTCCACCTCTCCGGCGTCTCCAAGAAAACACCTGTCGGAATAGCCTCGATAGGTCCTTTCATCAGGGACGGGGTGATCGTGGCTACGAACGTCGGAGGCTTGAGGATAAACTTGATTAAAATCGTTGAAAAATTTCACGACGGCAAAATCACTTTGTTGAACGACTGCAACGCAGCGGCCTTGGCTGAAAAAGCATTCAGCCCTTGGCGCACGGTCGACAACCTTGTCTATGTCTCCATCAGTACGGGAATAGGAGGAGGGGCTGTAGTGGACGGTCATCTGCTCATCGGAAAGGATGGGAACGCCGCCGAGGTCGGCCACATGGTTGTGGACTACCAGAGCGATGTTAAGTGCGGATGCGGCGGACTGGGCCACTGGGAGGCCTTCTGCTCCGGCACAGGCCTTCCCAAACTTGCTCAGAAGTTGACGGGTAGGAAGGTTTGGACTGATTCGAGGCAGATATTTGAAGCCGCTGCACGCCGAGATAGAAGAGCCCTAGCTGTTCTGAGTAAAATGGCCGAGTTCAACGCAGTCGGCTTCTCAAACCTCATGAACGTCTATGACCCTGAAGTCATCGTAGTGGGCGGGGGTGTTGCGCTAAACAACCCACGTGAAACAGTCGGAGGAGCAAGCCGCCTGCTCGACAGGTATTCGATGCTGAGATGCAGGATAGCCCTAACCTCATTGGGTCATGACGGTCCTCTGCTCGGCGCAGCGGCGGCTGCAGCATGGGAAAACGAAGGTTAATATATCCTCAGAAGCGTCGATCTACGAATGAAAGCTTTCGTTCTGGGAACTGTTGGGACGAGAAGCGGGCTGACTGAAACTCTCACGGCGGTAAGGTCGGACAAGCACGTCGAGGAGTCATACTTAATCTGGGGGCCCTACGACGTAGTCTCAAAAGTCAACTCCGAATCGCTCAAGCAGCTCAACCAAATTCTAGATGTGATGAGAGAGCACGGCGTCGTCGACACAAACACGCTTATAGTGAACGAGGGTGGGCTTTCTTTCGAGAAGGAGAACTGCTCCAAGACAAGGAAATGCGCCTACATATTCATCAAGATGAGGAGGCCTTCGGCGCCGAAGCTGTGGGAGAAGTACCTTCTGTCCATAGACGAAATTCTGGAGGGGCATGAGCTGTTCGGCATGTGGGATGTTGTTGTGAGCGTAGCTGAAGAGGCTAGGGACGACTTCTTCAACAGGGTTTTCAAAAGGCTTTGGCTGCTTACGGAGGTTAACATGACCTCAACCCACACGATGTTCACGGTGAAAGAGTAGAAGTATCATAGTTAATAATAGTTGATATCTCCACGGTACAGACATGACGGACCTTCGGGAATTTATGCGCAGAGTTCCGCAGTGCGTCACGGTGGTGGCCACTTACTATGACGGCGTTCCTCATGGGATGACGGTAAGCTCTTTTGTCTCTGTCTCTCTGAACCCCCCTCTCATCGT
>JANWZU010000175.1 GCA_025054795.1 Candidatus Caldarchaeum sp. | reverse complement strand
CCCTCTTGCGGGATCACCAAGGTGAGAACTTTCTCTACATCGACACGGAAGGTGGTTTCAAGAGCATGTCAGCTTTCAATTCCCTCTTGCGGGATCACATAGGTGCGTGATTCAACGGTCATGTGAATATACCTGATAGTCTTTCAATTCCCTCTTGCGGGATCACTGCGTCTAATTCCTTTGTTTTTTGGGGTTTTGCGGCTTTTTGAACGCCGCTTTGTTCAGGCAATAAATGTTTAGGGGTTTTATTTATACCTTTGCCCGGGGTCGTGGCTCATCCCCGAAACACAGACCCCGCCCCCAATGTAAGAAAAAGGAGATGTCGACGGACAGTTCACGCTGAGCAAAGAACTACTAGCAAACGAAATCGAATCCATCAAAGAAAAAAGCAAAAAACTCTACCCCAACCAACCCGAGCTTCTAAAAATCCTCTCCAGCGAAAAAGGTTCGAAGAACCATCGTAGAAACTTCTTCGCCCACAGCGGCTTCCTCGCCGACATCCACACCGAGCTGCTTCTCATCCACTCGTTTACACCATGAACTCCACCTTCGGCGCCAACACATCCAGAAAAAGACTCAGCCTCTCGATTCTGTTCAACCCCTGAACACCGTCTATCAGCAAAACTACGTCGGCGTCGCTTTCCTCAACACAGCCCCCCCTAGCCCTCGAACCCACGGGGTAAGCTTCCCTGAAAACCAAGCCCCTCTCGTCGCAGACTTCGACGAACTTAGCGACAACTTAGCATCTCCTCTTGAGACTTTAAAGCAGACGCTGCCTTGCCCATTCAACCACTCTCCTAGCTTTCTCAACCAGCTGAATCCACCTGACGCCATGACTAGGTAAAAATCTTGTGGGCTGTGAACGCAAGCGCTGTGATTGATGTTGTTTCGGTGTTTGCGTCTCCCACGTGTTTTGGTTTTCCGTCCTCAACTACGTAGTGCGTGGCAACTCCTCCGTCCTCCCGCTGCATCTGCGCCAGAAGGTTTCGCCAAGCTTTGACCAGCTCTTCGTCAGCCGGGTGGTCTCCGGCTGCTTTTCTGAAAGCCTCGAACAGGTAGAGGGCTAGGGCGACTTTGTAAGTCTCGTACCGTCCTTCGTAGGCCTTGTCCCTGAACCCGTTCCCATCCCACTTCGCCAGAAGCCTGCTGAAAAGCCGTCGAGCTTCCTCGACCCGTCCCTGAAACAGATGCTCCAGCGCTCTGTAGGCTAGGAGGTCTGCGTACTCGACCCAGTCGTGCATAACCCTTGCGAGGTCAGGCTTCTCGTACAGGATTTCGAACGTGATGTTGAACTTCGCCGAGTAGATTTCCCCTACTCTGACGTTTGTCTGTGCGTAGAACTGGTCGGGTATGTCTACGCCGAAGAGGACTTCGTGGCGGCTGTTGAAGCCGTGGCCGTGTTCTGCTGCGAGTTTGTCTTGTATTTTTCGGCCGAGCAGGCTGTCTAAGGCCATGAGGGCCCGTGAAGCAAGCAGGTTGTCGGACGCTATATAGATTCGATGTTTGTCGGGCTCTGCGTGAACTGCAGCTCTGAGCAGCCCTGCTTCGGGAACAAGCTGGGACTCGAGAAAAGCCCGGGCTCTTTCAGCGGAAAAACCATACGCTTCGGCCGGCTGGCTGGGTTGGTGGAGAAGTGTTGCGGCAGCAGCCACGGCGACAGCCGTCAGCAGGAGCAGAATGAATTTTCGACGTCTCCGCCTGCCTTCTGATGCGGTTTCCGCCTTACGGATATCCATGAACGTGATGATGGTCAACTGATGTAGAAAGGCCTTCTCTCGCTTTCCTCATACTCGGCCTCGAGCTTCCTGACCATTTCTTTCAGCCTTTCATCGCTTTCGACGAACGTGTTGACTTTGCTGTCGAAGACCGTGGCTTCGACGTAGAGACGCTCCAGCCTGAACGTGGTCTCCAGCATCGAGCTGAGTTTTTCGAGGACTGCGAGGACGACCCGTGGGTTGGGGGTGTTGAGGTAGCTCGGCACGTGGCCCCAGATGGAGAAAGCCTCGACTCCACGCTCACCGCTTCTTTTCAGAATGTAGCTGTGCATCGAAGCAGGGCCCGTGTAGTTGGACGGTCTGAGGCCTTCGGCCATGGCTTTTGCGTAGATTTTTCGGCTTGTTGTCAGAAAAGTTATTCTCACAGGCTTGGTGTGCGGCGTGTTGTCTATCAACCCTCCTATCGTCGTCAAGGTTTTGGAGCCAAACAAGTCCATAAGCTCGAAAAGCGATGCGGCGAACTCCTGCCAGCCGTGTGAAAGCTCGTAGCCGCTGACCAGTATCAAGTCCCGGTCTCTCCTGACCGAATAATGGATTTCAAACGAGGGCATGGCAAGCTCCTTGATGAAGCCTCCCTCAATAGACACAATTGGACGGTGGTAGGTGTGGTCGACAAGGTCGCTGACGTCGATGAAGCCAAGATTGGCTGCGTTCTCCGACTCCCTGAGATAGGCCAGCGACATCGTCGAAACGTTGCCAGCGTCAGCCCAGCCCCCAAACCCCATGATCGTCAGAGGGTTTTTCAGCGACGGGCTGTCGACAAGGTTCAGCCTCTTCAAGCCCCACATCCACAGATAAGCCAGATTTTAAAGACACTCCCTAAACAAACATAACAACCGCCAGCACAGGCTAAACTTATAGAGAATAGACACGTGTGAAGGTCGGCTTCTGCTTAAGATGGCTGAGTGTCTTCAGCCGGTGATTACATGGTTTGTAAGGCTGGGGGTGTCATGGACTTTGCTAAAGTTCTTCTCTCTCCTCCTCCAGGTTCCATAGGGGAGTTGAGTAAACGTCTTCGAATATTGCTACGGGCGGAAGCGTCGGCATCTTCTCTGTTTCTTCGATTTTCCTGTAGACGAGTTCAGCTAGCTGTTGCCGTAGTTTTTGGTCTTGCTCCGTGTTCAGGATGTTGCGGCTGAACAGCAGGTTCTTGCAGCGCAGAATCGGGTCGTTCTTCCTCATCTCCTCTACCTCGGATGCTGGCCGGTATTTCGTCGGGTCGTCTGCTGTGGAGTGTGCGGCAAGCCTGTAAGTAAGCGCCTCTATCAAGACGGGGCCTTCACCTGACCGTGCTTTAGCAGCAGCTTTGGAGACAGCGTTGTAAACTTCAACGACGTCGTTTCCGTCTACGACACATCCTTCGATTCCGTAGGCCTCGGCTTTGACGGCTACGGTTTCTGAGGCTGTCTGACGGGAGAGGGGAACAGATATGGCGTATCGGTTGTTCTGGCAGATGAACACGGCGGGTGCTTTGAAGACGCCTGCGAAGTTTAGGCCCTCATGGAAATCGCCTTTAGATGTTGCTCCGTCTCCGAAGAAAACCAGTACGACAATGTCTTCGCCCCGCTTTCTCGCAGCCAGCCCAAACCCAACAGCCACTGGAAAATGCGCACCAACCGGGCCCGGCCCTGTCACGATGCGGTATCTTCTGTCCCCGAACAAAAGTACTTCATGCCCCTTCAACGGGTCTCCGACCTTCCCAAGCTGTCGGGCCGCCAGAACTTCGAGCGGTACTCCACGGGCTATGAATGCGCCTGTCTCTCTGTAGGTGGGGAAGATCCAGTCTTCTTGACGGGCTGCGTAAGCTGCTGCAACGGACACAGCTTCCTGCCCCTCAGAGGATGTGTAGGCCGCAACCTTGCCTGTTCTCTGAAGCGTGACCATGGTGCTGTCGAAAAGCCTCGCCAAAACCATGTCCCTGTACATGCGTAGAAGCAGGTCGTCGGTTACCATGGATTATGTTTACCACATCCTGAGCCATCATATTATTCTTTTCCAAAGCATAACTGCCTTTGAAAGCCGGAGCCATAAATGACAATTTTATATACCGTCAAGCTTTTCCCAGCGCCGATAAAGAGGTTGGAGTTCGGAATCAGCTTCGGTGCACTTTACGCCGACACGCTGACATGTGTCCGGTATTCAAAGGAGGCGGAGTCGAGAGGATATAGCTATCTTTTCTACCCCGACTCACAGATGATTTACAGAGACCCGTTCGTCGTCATCGCCGCCGTCTCTCAAAACACCGAGAAAGCAATACTTGGAACTCTTGCAACATCCGTCGCCACACGAGACCCAACTGTTCTGGCCTGTGCTGCTCAAAGTGCCTACGAGGTATCAGGGGGAAGGTTTGTCCTCGTCCTAAGTACGGGCGACAGCTCTGTAAGGCGTATTGGTTTGGAGCCTGTTAAACCCGACAAATTCGAGAACGCTGTCAAATACGTTAAGAACCTGCTTGAAGGTAGGAAGTTTAACTTTGGCACAGGCGAGTTTGGCATGCGTTTCGCCGGCGGCGGCGTTCCTGTCTATGTTGTTGCAACTGGGATGAAAACGCTTAGGGTTGCTGGCAAGGTAGGCGATGGGGCGGTGGTCATGGTTGGCCCGGCCCTTACTAGTTGGGCTATTGAGCAGGTTCGTAAGGGATGCGAGGAGGTGGGCTGTGCTTTTGAAGAGAAGCCGATGTTCTGGTGCGGGTTTTGCATGCTGCATGAAGACAGGACCGTGGCCAAGAGCCGTGTTAAGCCCAGCGTATCGTGGTACGCAACCAACTTCCCAACCCTAGTGAAAAACACGGGAGTCAGTCTGCCTGCAGATTTTTGGGATAAGGTAAACAACTTCAGGAGCAGCTACGAACGATACGACTTGGTGCACTCGGATTCTTGGGACCAGGCAGCGGAAGAATCTTCCTTCATTCCCGATGAATTAGTTGATAAAATGGCCCTGGCAGGAACCCCCGAGGATGTTGTCGACAGGCTGAGGTATCTGGAGAGGCTGGGTGTCTCACGGGTAGTCATAAGACCGCCTTCACACAGCGACTGGTACACGGTTTTCCGGATGTTTGCTGAGCACGTTATCCCATGCTTCTGTTAAAGTCTTAAATATCTTCACCGACGAATGTTTCGCATTGAACGATTAGGCAAGGCCCTTACGGTTGAAACCGCAAAGAAAGCAGCTCATCCAGCCTATCCGTACATGCTTCCTGAAATAACTCCAGTTAGCGAGGCCGAAGCTTACAAACATCTGAAAGGCGCTGTGGACATGCATCTTCACGGTTCTCCAACCGGGTGGATGCCCTATAGGCCGTCGATGCTCCAGACCTCGCAGGAAGCTTCGGCAGCTGGGATGAAGGCCTTGGCCTTCAAAGACCACTACTACATGACAAGCCCTGTGGCCAGAGTTATTCAGGAGTCGTTGGAAGGCTGGTGTGCGGAGAGGGGTTTGACGCCCGTCGAGGTTTACGGAGGTGTCACGCTTAACTATGCCGTCGGAGGCTTAAACCCGGAGGTTGTTAGAATCTCTCTTAGAGGTGATTTCAAGGAGAAAACCAAAGTTGTGTGGATGCCCAGCATAGACTCTGATTTGACTAGACGTGCAGCCAGCTTGGGGCCCGGGATCACGGTTTTGGAGAACGGCAGGCTCAAGCCAGAGGTGAAGCAGATAGTCGGTATGGTGGCTTCAAGCGATTCGAAGGTAGCTATAGAGACCTCTCACCTATACTATCACGAGATAATGACCCTTGCTGAGGAGTGTGAGAAAAACGGGGTTGACTTGGTTGTGACGCATGCCAACCAAGAGCTGACGCTTCTTACTGTTGAAGAGGCGATGAAGCTTGTTGAGAGAAAAGCATGGATACAGCTGGCTGTCATTTCGATGCTTGGAACACCCATAGCTGCTCCGGGATGGATTGTAAACTACAATCATAGCATAGAGCTGCTGAAGTCAGT
>JANWZU010000122.1 GCA_025054795.1 Candidatus Caldarchaeum sp. | reverse complement strand
TACCTGCGCCGTTCGGACCCAGCAGGCCTACTACTTCCCCTACCTCGACGTCTAGAGACACTTCTCTTAAGACAAGTGTTTTGTCGTAGCCGCTGCTTAAGTTCTGCACTCTAAGCACGGTAATCACTCCCGAGATATGCTTCGACAACTTCAGTCTTACGTCTAACCTCCTCCGGCGCGCCCTCGGCTATCTTAACGCCGTAGTTGAGCACGATGATTTTTTCGCATATGTCCATGATGAAGAACATGTTGTGCTCAATTATCAGGAAGGTCTTGCCCAAACCCTTTAGGCCGGCGAGTATGTTTTTTATGTTCCTTACTTCGTGTTCGGCAAGCCCAGCCGCAGGCTCGTCGAGCAGCAGCAGCTTAGGCTCAGGCCTCATCACCAGCAGGGACGCAATTTCAACGAGCTTCTGCTGTCCGTAGCTGAGGTTGACGGCGCGCTCCTCCATCAGCTGAGATATTCCGAGAAATCGGGCAACTTCCTCGATCTTCCTCTCTGCATCTTCACGCTGCCTCCTCGGGATGAAAACCTCCAGCTGTCTTCTCAAGTCCTTAGTCTGACTGGAGAAAACCAGTATGTCGCGGACACGCATGTTTGGGAAGAGTTTAACCAGCTGGAAAGACCTCCCAAGCCCGAGGCGTGCAATCTTGTGGGGCTTCATCCCTGTTATCGCTCGGCCTTGGAAGTAGACGCTTCCGCTGTCAGGCTTGGTGAAGCCGGTGATTATGTCGAAAGTGACGGTTTTTCCAGAGCCGTTGGGGCCGATTAAGCCTGTTATTTGGTTTTCTTCAACCTCAAACGATAGTTCGTTAAGGGCCCTGACTCCGCCGAAGCTCTTGGAGATGTTGCGAACCTGAAGAATGGTCATGTCTTGAAACCGTCTCAACCCGTCTTTGATATAAATGTTTTAAGCAAGCCGTTCCTAACGCCGGCTTTTTCAACGATTTTCTCCATGTGCTTGTTGGCGTTTTCGAGGACTTTGTCTTCGTCCAGTGTGAGGACTTTTTTGTCTCTCACGACGAATTTTCCGTTTATCATCACGTCCCTAACGTCATAGCCAGACGCCGAGTAAACAAGCAGCGACAAGGGGTTTGAATTCGGGTGAAGGGATGGAGTTTTCAAGCTGACCACTACTAGGTCTGCTTTCTTTCCCGGCTCTAAGCTGCCCAGCTGGCTGAGCCTGCCGACGGCTCGTGCACCGTTCCGTGTAGCCATTTCGAGAACATCCCAAGCAGATATGGCTTCGGGGTTTAGGGTTCTTACTTTCTGCAGAAGTGCGGCGGTTTTCATCTCTCTTATCATGTCGTAGGCGTCGTTGCTGGGTCCACCGTCGCATCCCAGCCCTACGTTAACTCCTAGACGAAGCATGTCAGATACGGGGGCTATTCCGGAGCCGAGCTTCATGTTTGATGAAGGACAGTGGGCCACAGTGGTTCCTGTCGCTGCGAACCTACGCATGTCCTCCTCGTTGAGCCATACGCAGTGAGCGTAGACACGCCGTTCTCCGAGCATGTCGAACTTCTCCAAAAAGCCTGAGACACCTGTGCCGAAGGCCCTCCTGTAGTATTCCACGTCCCCCCTAACCTCGGCCACATGGTTTGTTATTCCTGTGTCGTATTCTCGTGCTATGGCAGCTGCCTCGTGGTAAAGCTCGTCTGATACTGCGCCTGCGCTTCTAAGCCCCAGCCACACATCTATCCTGCCCTCTGCTTTACCAGCCCACTTGGAGTGCATCCGTTTGAACTCCCTTATGCATTCTTCACGCTCCTCGACCATGCCTGCGGGTAGGATGTTTTCATCAGCCGCATATCCCTTCAAGTCCATGACGGACTTCGCCAGAACGCCTCTGATTCCTGATTTCTCAACAACCTCTGCGATGCCGCCGAAGCCGTAGCGTTTATGCAAATGTACTTCGACGAAACAGGTTGTGCCTGTCCTGAGCATTTCAAGGATGCAGAGGGCGGCGCTGGCCTTACCGTCGTCGCTGTCGTAAACTCCTTGGAGACGCCAAACCCAGTTCCTCAGCCAAGGCACGAGAGTAATGTTGTCAGGCACTATGCCACGTAGTAATGCTTGAGCTAAGTGGACATGTGTATCGATTAAACCCGGAATTATGACGCAGCCTTCGGCGTTGACCAACTCGGCTCCAGCAGCCTTTGGCTGAACCTTGTCTAAGGGGCCGACGGCGGCGATTATGTCGTCTTCGACGAGGACACAGCCGTCTTTGATTATCTTCCTCCCGTTTACGGGTATCACGAACCCGCCTTTGATGAGGAACCTGCTCAAGACGAATTTTTTGTAGATGGTTTGGAATTAAGCTTTTCAAAGAAGGTGCTGCCTTGATGTCTGCTTCTCAGTTGCTTAGTTGTTCAACTGGGCCGTTATGAGGTTGTAAAGAAATCCTCCGATGCTTCCCACCCAGAATCCTGCGATAAGCGGTCCCAGCATGCATCACCTCATTTATGAGTCTTCAGAAGCTCCACAGCAGCGTCGCCGACGTAGTTTGAAGCCGTTGCTGTGGATATCATCACGGCCGAAAGAGTTTTAGCGCTAGTCTGAACAACCTCCACCTCTTTCTCAGGTTCCTACTCAGGCATCTGCCCTAGAGTTGAGGAATAGCCAGTGTTGTAGATAAACTTTATCGGACAATAATTGGCTCCCTCCTCCGAACTCTTTCAGAAACATAAAAGTTATAGGCTGTCTAACATCGAGATTTTGACGTCATGGAGCAGTACACCGCCGTTGGTATATCTTCAACAGTATGGGGTGTGAGAAAGAGGAGAGAGATCCTCAAGAACATAGAACACATACACGAAGTCGTAGCCGCAGCCTCATGGCTGAGCAGCCTCGACCTGCCGGTGAAGCTCATAGCCCTGCCTGAAGGCGGTCTTCAAGGGTTTACGGACGAGGTGTTCGACATGGACCATGTGGAGTACGCTTTGAACATCGCCATAGACATCCCCGGCGAGGAGACAGACAGGCTGGGCGAAATAGCCAAGCAGTATAACGCCTACGTCATCGCCCAAGCAAAGGCCACGGACGAAAGGTTTCCCAACAGGTTCTTCAACAACGCCTTCATCATAAACCCGCAGGGCAGAATAATTCTGAGACATTACAAAAACTCCCCTCTCTTCCCAGTCGAGCATTCGATATGTCCTCACGACATATACGACGAGTGGGTCAGAATTCATGGCCGCAGCCTCAACGCCTTCTTCCCCGTCGTCGAGACAGACATAGGGGTTCTTGGATGTGCTCTTGCTAACGAAGGCTCATACCCGGAGTACATCAGAGGCCTAGCCATGAACGGGGCTGAGGTGGTCTACAGGCCTAGCTACCCCCACCCACACACGCAGAACGAGTTCTGGGAGGTTCAGAACCGGGCTAGGGCCCTGGACAACAACATATACATAGTAGCACCCAACACAGGAACCTACTACCTCACCAGCGACTCACCAGTACCCATAGACACGTTCGGAGGAAAGTCCATGATAGTCGACTACAAGGGCAGGATAGTCGGCAAGCATGAGTATGGCGCAGGTTCTTCCTACTGCGCAGGAGTTATAGACATCAACGCCTTGAGAGACTTCCGCTCACGCTCCCTCTGGGCCAACTGGATGAAGGACTTGAGGACCGAGATCATCCAGCTCATCTACGAGAAACCTCTGTATCCGAAAAACCTCTGGCTCAACACGATGCCGATGAAGCACAAGGAGTACGAGGCGAA
>JANWZU010000113.1 GCA_025054795.1 Candidatus Caldarchaeum sp. | reverse complement strand
TGGGGAGGCCCGGCCTACTACGAGCCAGCTACTTACGCACCCACGAGGCAGACGGCGAAAAACCTACCCTTCGCAGGAACGCCGCTCAACGAACTTTATCCAGAAAACCAGTACCCCTTCAAGCTTGTCTTCGAATCCGGCCCTCTCTACACAAAGCATCGGAGCGGCAACTACTACTGGCTGAAAACAATACTTCCAGAGAACTTCGTCCTCATCAACAAAGATGATGCATCGTCTCTCGGCGTCAAAACAGGCGACGTCGTCTCTATCGAAAGCCCCTACGGGTCGGTTGAGGCTCCTGCGGTCGCGACTGCGGCTATCGCTAAAGGCGTCGTGGCAGTTCCCTACGGGATGGGTAGATGGGCTGAGACGGTTGTAGTTAAGCCGAGATACATGACGCTGAAGAAAACAGCTCAAATCCTAGAGGCGCTGCCCGAGAAGGTTGACGTGCCCGAGGAAGCTGTGAACCCGGTTAGAAACCTGCCGCCGCTGGTCAAGCGAATACTGTTCACGGAAAGACCGGCTGAATACTTTGAGAAAGGCTTGGCTATCGACGAGTGGCGTTTCAACGGAGTCACGCCGAACCCGATACAGATGGGCGACGAGTCTCTCGACGACTGGCCTATGCTTACATGGCTGGGAGCAGGCCAGTCCTACTACAGCAACCCCGTCAGAATAGTCAAAACAGGAAAAACACGGAAACCGCCGCAGCATCAAATAGTGTGGTGAACGCATGGAGCTCGACGAATTCCAGAGAGCAAGCCTGTACGTCTCCACCTACGTCCTGTTCTCAAGCATAGCTGAAGGCAAAACTCCGCCACAGGAGGTCGAAGCCTTTTTCGAAAGCATGGGCGTCGACCTTCCGCAAACAGGAGCCCAAGCGTCTGAATACCTTCGGCGGCTTAAGGCAAGCGAGGTAAGACTGGACCTGCCGGCGACGGCCCGTGCAAACCTACACAACCACGTAAAAGTATTCATGGCTCAAGCCGGTTATGAGGCACCGGAGCCAGCTGACTCTGCGACATCCATGGCGGCTTTCGCAGCTAGGCTGGCGGTCGACGCATACCTAGCCAGCTTGACAGGGCAAACTAGAGGCGGTCAGGCCGAGCTTAAGCTTGTAAAGTTTCTTCAGACACATCTCCTCCCGACTCTGGAAAAAGCCGAGGTATCAGACGAAAACCTCAGACATATCCTGAAAACTGTCGCAGAACTTCTGCGAACAGACACGAACCATCTAACCCGAAAACTGGCTGAAAGCATAAAGAATGGCTACTTTCACGGGCACGTCGAAAACACGAACCGCCACCAACAATTTTGCTGAGGGGTAGTGGGGGCATGGGTAAACGGCGTGTAGCAAAAGCCTACACGCTGTTTCCCACTAATATCCCGATAATAATAATTAAATAATACCCGTGTTATAACAGACCAAAGCCAGATGGAAAGGTGGTAAAGCATGAGTGAAAAAACCTCAACTAGAAGAAGCGTCCTAGGCGCAGCCGCAGGCGTCGTCGTCGGAGGAATCATCGGCACAGTCGCTGGCTCAACAATCTTCCCACGCGAAACCGTCAAGGAGACGACAGTAAGGACAACAGTCGAAAGAACAGTCGGCACCACTGTAGAAAGGACTTTGACCCAGACACGGCCTGCCCTCAGACCAGCAGTCAGCCCCGGCGACTTTACTTGGAAAGAAGCTGGTAAGACGAACATAGTCGTGGTTGGGGCTGGGCCCGCAGGCACGCAGTTCGCCAAAAGAATAACAGAGCTGATGGGCGACAGAGTGACTGTGACTATTATCGAGAGGAACCTGTTCTGGGTTTCAGGGCCCTCGCACGTCGACTTCGTAGCCGGAGTGAAGAAGATGGAGGAGGTCACGGTCACGCTTGAGAAGCTCGTCAAACCAAACCTCAGGATTGTGAACGCCAGCGTAATCAGCCTGAACCCGGATGAAAGGACCGTCCACACCACTTACGGCACCACAAAATACGACATCCTCGTGCTGGCTCCGGGCATAGAGCTGGCTACGTGGGAGATTCCCGGGCTAGAGCGAGTGAGGAACCTGCATGCATGGGACCCTGTCAGAGCTGTGCTTCTGAGAGAAGAGCTCTCCAAGATATCTAGCGGTAATGTGGTTTTCAGCGTTCCAGCCGCCCCGTACAAATGTCCTCCCGCTCCCTACGAGGTGGCTATGATTGCCCGAGACTTCGTCAGGGAACAAGGCAGAGGCGACAGAGTCAACGTCATCGTCCTTGACTCTAACTCAGGGCCTCAGCCTCCTGCGAAAGCAGCCATCTTCACCGAGCACATGACCAAACTAGGCGTAGACTACAGGCCTAACTTCAAGATAGCTGAAGTCAACCCTGAGACGAAGGAGGTGATAGCGGTTGGAGGTGAGAAGGTGAAGTTCGACGTGCTGTCTCTGCTTCCTTCCAACGTAGCACCATCTTTCGTGAGGGAGGCTGGGCTGGGCGCAAGGTACATGGACATAGACATCACAAACTTCAGGAGCAGAAGGTACGACGACATCTACGG
>JANWZU010000033.1 GCA_025054795.1 Candidatus Caldarchaeum sp. | reverse complement strand
CGCCGTCGGATGTCTTCTGGACAGCCAGCCTGTCGTACGAACCCTCAATAACAATCGCTTCGCCGGCGTCGACGAACTCGATGTTTCCGGGAGTCGACATGGGGTTTGAGAGTAGATGGTTTAAGGCTGTTGAAGCCGCTGACTGAGCTGAAGGGTTTTTCGAGATGCCTTCCCTCATCAGCCAGCCTCTGTCAAGAGCTCTCAGCCCCGTCAAATCGACTTTCCGCTGTCTCAGCTCCCACGTCCTCGAAATGTTGCTGCCCGTCGCCACTCCTTTATCGTTCAACCCCATTTTGATGGAGATTTCGCCTGCGGCTGCCACCGCTATGAATGCATGGCCGTCGTCGGGTTTTTCGGCAACCACCACGTTCACCTCCTTGTAGCTGTGGTATCGGTCTCCCACAAGCTTCTCGGAGCCTATTTTGTCGCTGTTCTTCAGCATTATTGTGTTTCCGTTCTTTGTGGAGTCTCCCATCGCTATCAGCACGGTGCACTCTTCGGGCAGCAGACTGTTGTGGAAAAGGTTGTAAGCCACAAGCCTTCGGTAAGGGATTGAAGCTCCCTCCGACATCCCCCTCAAATAGTTCTGCATGCTTTCTGGCAAAAGACCGCCACGGCTTACCATGTCTGCATCCTCTGACAACCTGTTCCAGCTGAAGCCTGCAGCTCGGCACAGAGCTGCGAAGTTCACTAGGTTGAGATGGATGTATTTTCTGGCGTGCCTTCCTACAGATAGGCCTCTTTCGAAGTCGCTGCCTTCTGCGAGGATAACCATGTCCTACGGCTGCTTCAAGGGTTTAATAAGCTTTCCACGCCCGCCGTCTTCTACTACCTGCCCGTTCTCCATCACGACACGGCCGCCCACAATCGTGTAAACGGGCGCGCCTTTCACGGTCCAGCCGTCAAAAGGAGTGATTTTGCTTTTGCTGTGGAGGTTCTCAGCCTTGATGGTGTGCTGCTTCCTCAAGTCGACTATGGTTAGGTCTCCGTCGGCTCCGACGCTGAGGCTGCCTTTCTGAGGATACATGCTCCAGACCTTAGCAGGCCCTTCGCTCATGTACTTCGCTATCTCTGTGATGCTGAGCCTACCTCTGTTAACCTCGTTGAGCATCACAGGAACCATGGTCTCGACTCCGGGCCACCCGGCTATCGCATCCCAGACGCTTTCCTTAACCTTCTCCTCCCTAGTGTGTGGCGAATGGTCCGTAGCGATCATGTCGAGCACACCTGTCTTCAACCCGTTCCACAAGGCTTCAGCATGGTCGAGCGTCCTAACGGGTGGGTTCATCTTGACAATCGTCCCCAGTTTTTTCGCCGCCTCTACTCCGTCGAGCAGAAGATAGTGTGGACATGTCTCACCCGTCACAGGCAGGCCTTGGCTCTTGGCCAGCTTTATGGCTTCAACCCCGTTGCTGGAGCTTACGTGAACTATGTGAAGCTTCGTTCTGAAGGGCTTTGTGAAAACCACGGCTCTCATAATCGCTTCCTCCTCCGATATGGCGGGGCGGGATTCTAGATGAGCTAGCGCATCGACTCTGCCTTTTTTCTTCAGCTCGTTAACTAGATGCGTTGTTATAGGCCTGTTCTCGGCGTGAACGCAAACCCTCAACCCCGTTTTAGCTATTTCCTCGAAAGCCATCACAAGCTCCCAGTCGTCCGGGCTCGGAAGGTTTCCCACAGTCTCCCCCATGAATATCTTATATCCTATAACCCCCTCCCTCGCAAGCTCCTGAATCTTATCTATGTTAGTCGGTATCACTACGCCGAGTATAGCAAAGTCGACGAGACATTTCTGCAGCGCCCTCTCCAGCTTCAGCTTGAAAGCAGGTGCATCCTGAGTGGGCGGAACGACGTTAGGCATGTCAACAACGGTAGCAACACCTCCTGCTGCAGCAGCCATAGAGCCTGTTCTGAAATCCTCCTTGTACTCAAGACCCGGCTCACGAAAGTGAACGTGAGCGTCGATGATTCCCGGTAGGACGAAAAGCCCCGATGCATTAATCACCCTCTCAGCCTGAGGCATCGCCGCCTCCTTACCTATCGCTGTAATTTTGCCGTCGTCTATTGCAACACATCCCTCAAAGACGCCGTTTGATGTAGCGATTGTTCCTCCTTTTACGAGAAGATCAACAGCCACGGTGATGTAGACTGTTTCAGAGTAATTTAAAGGTTATACACCTGAGCAAAGTCGGCAACACGTTCATAAACACCTATATGCAGCTGAAAAACGCCAATAGACATGACGGGTAAATCTGACGTGATAAGCCTTGATGAATGGCATTTCAGGGAGAGAGTCGGCAGGTTAGTAAAAGGGTTTGGGCATTACATCGATGACTTGAACCCTCCCGGTCTCCTCCACTGCGCTCTGCTAAACAGCCCTTACTCTCACGCCTTGATAAAATCGGTTGACTTTTCGAAGGCTTTGCGTCTACCCGGGGTTAGGAAGGTTTTGACAGGCGCTGAGCTCAAGAACCACATGGGGCCGCTTGCCTTGATGGCTGACTATTCGGAGATGGGGCTTGTGTGGAGAGACCCGAAGGCATATCCGCTTGCTGTTGACCGTGTTAGGTTCGTCGGCGAGCCTGTGGCTGTTGTAGCAGCCGATGACAGGTATGCTGCCTCAGACGCCATAGACCATATATCTGTTGAGTACGAGCCGCTTCCCGCCGTAGCCGACATAGAGTCTGCCCTCAGCCCCGGGGCCCCACTTCTCTACCCTGAATGGGGTTCGAACGTGCAGTGCAAGTTCAGGTTCAGCACATCCAACGTGGCTGAGGTTTTCGCCTCAGCGGACAGAGTTGTTCATGTTAGGTGGAGGGAGGCTAGGCAGTCTGGGTTTCCGCTGGAAACGAGAGGAACTGTGGCTTTCTACGACAAGTCTTTCGACAGTTATCTCGTCTACAGCTCAACTCAGTCGCCGACGATTGGAAGGCATGTGATTGCTAGGGCTCTTCAGGTGTCTGTTGGAAACGTCAAGGTTGTGGCGCCCGACATAGGCGGAGGGTTTGGGAACAAGGTTAACTTCACTCTGGAGATAATCGCATGCCTGCTCGCCAAGCTGACCGGCAGGCCTGTCAAGCTTGTCGAGAACCGTTACCAGAACATCGTCATGGGCCCTCATCAACGGGATGTGATGTGGGAGGTTGAGGCTGCCGTCAAAAACACAGGCGAGCTGCTCGGGCTGCGAGCAAAGCTGTACATAGACCTAGGCGTCGAGGGAAACGTCAGGGGCTGCGGCGCCCCCTCGATAGTTCCAGCCACCTTGTCCAGCCCCGGAGCATACAAGTTCAAAGCAGTCGAGGTTGAGTCGACCGGAGTGGTGACCAACAAGTCGTTCTACGACGCATACAGAGGCTACGGAAAAGACAAGGGAGCTAAGATGATTGAGAGGGTGGTTGACAGAGTGGCGTCAGAGCTGGGGCTGCCGCCTGAGCAGGTCAGGTACATCAACTTCATCAAAAAGCATGAATTCCCCTACAGCCAGATAACAGGATACGTCTACGACAGCGGAAACTACGAAGCCTGCCTTTCGAGGGCCCTGCAGCTGCTCAACCTAGCTGAATGGCGTTCACGTCAGGAGGCCTTGAGAAAGAAAAACGAGTACCTCGGAATTGGTATGTCGCTCACGCTAGAACCGGCTGGAGGAGCAATCCCGTACTCGATTTACAGCGGCTACGAAAGCGCTAGGATTCGTGTGTCCGAGGACGGCACTGTCGAGGTTTACAGCGGCTGGACAGACATCGGGCAAGGCTCCATCCCAACCATGGCGCAGATAACTTCTGAGATTTTGGGGGCGGCGTTGGAGGATGTCAAGGTTTACACGGGGTCGAGCGACTACATGGGTTTAGGGCCCTACGCTAGCCGTGGAATAATCTATGGAGGTGGGGTTGTGGCTAAGGCTGCGAAAGCGATGAGGGATAGAATTCTGAAAATAGCGGGCCACATGCTCGAGTGCAGGCCCGAGGACTTGGAGACTCAGAACAGCGAGGTCTACGTCAAGGACGACAGAACGAGAAAGATAACTTTCAAGCAGCTCTGCCGAGCCGTGTACTTCAAAGGCCAGCAGAAAACACTCAGCACGGAGCTGATGAAGCAGGGGCTTGTACCCCTTGACATCACAGTAAGCTGGTTCAGCCCGTTGACGGCCGAGAAATACACAACCTACACAACTGTCTCAGCAGCCGCCGACGCCTGCGTCGTGAACGTTGACCCTGAAACAGGAGCGGTCAAGATACTCAAGTACGTCTCTGTCCACGACTGCGGGAAAGTAGTCAACCGTGAAATCGTCGAGGGACAGCTTTATGGAGGGCTAGCTCAAGCGATAGGAGCATGCCTGTACGAGGAAGTAGTCTACGACGAGAACGCCACGCCGCTTACGTCTTCTTTCATGGACTACTTGATACCGACGACCTTGGAGATGAACTTCCCGATAGAGAACGACCATGTTGAAACTCCTTCACCATTCACGGAGCTGGGTGGGAAAGGGACGGGCGAAGCATCAGTCTACTCGGGAGCCATCACGGTTGCCAACGCCGTCGAAGATGCGCTGAAGCCCTTCGGAGTGGTTGTTGACTCGATTCCGATAACGCCTGAGAAAGTTAGACGCTGGCTTACAGCAGCGCTTTCCCAAGCTCCCTAATCTTCTCACCCACCTGCTTCGGGCTTTCGAAAGCAGGTATCAGAACAAGCTCCTTCACACCGCTTTCTTGAAACAGGCCAACCTGCTGTATGCACTCGTCTCTGCTGCCTGCCACAGAGCTTTCGACGGATGCTTCGCTCCACGGAGGAAGGTCGCAGTACCTGCTTACGTAGAGGTTGACCTTCTTCATGGCTGTCTGCCTGTTTTGGTCTATTAACGCGGGAACCATTACGCAGTTGCCTAAGACAGAGGCGTTGCGGCCGTGTTTAGCCGCATAGTTTGCGATTTTCTCCCAAGTCTTTCTGAAGCTCGAAGGAGTGTAGAAGTATGAAACCCAGCCGTCGCCAACCATTCCAACACGTTCCAAGGCCTTCTCCACGTAGCCCCCCAGCCATATCGGCGGATGGGGTTTCTGAACAGGCTTAGGCTCAACCCTCACCTTGTCGAATTCAAGGCCGTCGTAAACTCCGTCCACATACTCTTCAGTAAGAAGCCTCTTGATTATGCTGATGTTTCTCACGAGTATCTCTCCTCTTTTCTTGAACGGCACTCCGCAGGCCTTGAACTCCCTCTCATACCAGCCTGCCGCAACTCCGAAGGTTATTCTGCCGTTGCTCAAATGGTCGATGGCCGTCAGCTGCTTGGCTACAGACAGAGGGTTCCGGAGAGTTAGGAGATAAACACCTGTGCCAAGCCTAACCCTCGACGTGTGGGAGGCTACGGCTGCGTGGACGATGAGCGACTCGTGCACCGGGTAGTACTTTTTGCTTCCGAGAACAAGATGGTCCCACACCCAGACCGAGTGGAAGCCGAGGTCTTCCGCCAGCTTAGCCGTATCAACCAGCTCCTTGAAAGAGATGTAGTCGTCTGAGGTGAAGTAGTTCTGAAGGCTAATCCCGATTTTTATCTTCGACGACAACGCTTCAGTTGTGTGAATCGGTGGCATATTTACATATTTCTCGAACTAGGTGGGGGGCTTGTGGTGAAAAACCTTAAATCTACTGCGGCGGTCAAGCCTGCATCATGCAGCCAGTCGAAGACAAAGTGCTTGCCCAAGTTGACAGGAACCGTGAGGAGCTTGTCGAGTTCCTCAGAAAACTCGTCTCTATCCCCAGCGTGACGGGGCAAGAGGGCGAGGTTCAAGGATTCATCGCTGATTTTCTAAGAGAAAGGATTAGCGTCAAGGTCGACGTCTGGGAGCCGAGCCTTGAGGAGCTGAGCAAGCATCCGGGCTTCGTGCCGGTAAGCCGTGGATACGAGGGGAGGCCGAACGTCGTGGGAGTTTACAAAGGCTCTGGAGGAGGCAGGTCGCTGCTTTTCAACGGCCACGTCGACGTCATCCCCGTCGGCGACGAGTCTTCGTGGAAGCATCAGCCTTGGAGGGCTGAGGTGAAGCACGGCGTCCTTTACGGAAGAGGGGCTTCCGACATGAAGAGCGGGTTGGCTGCCTACACGTTTGCGCTGCTGTCGGTTCTAGACGCAGGCCTCAGACCGAGAGGGGACGTCATACTCGAGTACACCGTAGACGAGGAGCTTAGCGGCAACGGAACACTGGCTGCGATAATGAGAGGGTACAGGGCTGACGCCGGAATCAGCGGCGAGACGAGCAGCATGAACATTCAGCCGGCCTGCATCGGAAGAATATGGTTTGAGATTGAGGTCCGTGGAACACCGGTCGGTGTTCAGAGGAAGTGGGAGGGAGTGAACGCTATCCATAAGGGGTACAAAGTTGTGCAGGCGGTTGACGACTTCGAAGCTATTAGGCTGGCCGAGGTGAGGCATCCGCTCTACCCCAACATCCGTGAAGCCATCCCGTGTCTGGTCGGTATGTTCGAGGCGGGCAGCTACCCGAGCGCCTTCCCCGACAAATGCCTTCTGAAAGGAAGCCTAGCCACAGTTCCCAACGAGGACTCGGACCAAGTCAAGAAAAGGCTGAGAGAACACATCGAGACTGTTGCGAAAGCAGACCCTTGGCTCAGAAACCATCCGCCGGAACTCAGGTTCAAGGGATACTTCGCCGAACCTTCCGAGATACCCGTCGACTCGCCCATAGTCAGGACGTTGTCCGAGTCCTACAGGGAGGTGTTGAAGCAGGAGCCGGTTGTAAGCGGTCGTCTGGGCGCAGCCGACACGAGGTTCCTCAACAAGTACGGGCAGACGCCGACGGTTATATTCGGGCCGGGGCTTACTGAGCAGATGCACGCCGTAGACGAAAGCGTCCCAATCGAGAACGTGGTCAACGCCGCCAAGATAATGGCCTTAACACTCTTAGAATGGTGCGGATACACTCAGTAGTTCGTTGAAAAAGTTTATATGAGTTGTCTGATGTGAAACGACATTCATGGTGCTGAAAACAAGCGTTGAAGTTGAGCTGAAGGTTAACGGCTCGCTGCGGAAGGCCAAGGTAAACGTGTACACAACTCTTGCGGAGCTGCTGCGGGAGAAGTTTGGGCTCACGGGTACCAAGCTGGGCTGCAACAGAGGAGAATGCGGAGCCTGCACAGTGGTAATGGACGGGAAGCCGGTCTACTCGTGCATGGTTCTGGCTGTCGACGCAGACGGGTCTGAGGTTTTGACGGTCGAAGGCCTGTCGGCCGGTGAAGGCCTCCATCCGCTTCAGAAGCTTTTTATAGAGCATGATGCTCTTCAGTGCGGATACTGCACTCCCGGTTTCTTGATGAGCTTGACGGCGCTTTTCCAGTCTAGGGAGAAAATAACGTTAGAAGACATTAAACATTCTGTCGCCGGTGTTGTCTGCAGATGCGGAGCTCATCCGAACATTCTGAGGGCGGCGGCGGAGTATGCTGGGCTGAGGTGAATCTGCTTGACGGCTGAGCCGAAACTACTAGTTAAAGGCTGGGTTCCGCCAAAGCTTGACAGGCCCTTTACTGTGGTGGGGAGGAGGATAAACAGGCGGGACGCTGTTGAGAAAGTCTGTGGAAAAGCTCTCTACGCCAACGACATCCACTTCCCCGGAACGCTTTACGCAAAAATCTTAAGGTCTCCACACCCGCATGCACGCATCAAGAAAGTCGACACCTCAAGAGCCGAGTCCGTCCCCGGTGTTAAAGCAGTAATCTCGAGAAACAACTTCAAAGACTGGTATACATACTGGTATAAGATACCGCAGCCCGGCTTCCCCGAAATCGTCTTATACGCGGGTCATGAGGTTGCAGCCGTAGCCGCTGAAACACCCGAGGCCGCCAACGAGGCGGTGGGTCTGATAGAGGTTGAGTATGAGAGGCTTCCCGCTGTCTTCGACGTCGAGGAGGCTCTGTCAGAGTGCTCGCCTGTTGTGTCATACTCTGACGTTGTTGTTCCGGAAGGGCCTTTTTACGCAACCGACAAACCTCCTGTGAGAAACGTCTGGGGCGGCGGACCTGCTGTCCTCTCCAGAGGCGATGTGGAGAAGGGTTTCGAGGAGGCGGACGTAGTGCTGGAGAGAGTCTACACAACTCCTTTCCAGCACCATGGTACTCTTCAGACGAGGACATGCGTCGCTCTCTGGGAAGGGGGAAGGCTGACGCTGTATGACTCGTGTCAGGGGATTTGGCAGGCCAAGGAGGACCTCGCACTTTCTTTCCGTCTAAAGCCTGAGCAGGTAAGGGTCATCGTTAAGTACATGGGGGGAGGGTTCGGCTCAAAGAGCGGAGCCCAGAGATATGCTCACTACGCAGCTGCCCTCTCCATGCTGACGGGCAGGCCTGTAAGGCTTGAGCTGACGAGGGCCGAGGAGTTCCTTTCGCATCCGAGGCGGCCGGCTGCGAAGTTCTACCTTAAGTCAGGTGTGAAGAAGAACGGAAGAATCACAGCGGTGTGGGGAAGGGTTCTGATAAACGCAGGCTCGGGAGGAGCCTACAAACCCTTCAAACACGACGCAATACTGCATCCGTTCTACCTCTACGACTGCCCCAACGTCCACCTCGAGCAGTGGGGAGTCCTTACAAACCTACAGTTCACAGGTCCGACGAGGTCTCCGCTCAACATAATATCGTCAACGGCTTTCGAGTCCCATGTCGATGAGCTTGCCGCAGCCATCGGCATGGACCCACTGAAGTTCAGGTTTATGAACTACAACCCCTACGCAGACCCAGTTAAGAAAACCCGCTTCTCAGCTAAAAATCTCGACAAAGCGATGCAGGCCGTCTGCGAAGAAATAGGATGGGACAGCCCTCAACGCCAACACAACGGAAGGTACCGCACGGGTAGGGGTATGGCTGTCTACATGTTTCACGGGGTAGGCTTCCATCCCTACGAGGCCAACGCCGAGGTGGTCGTCAAGCCTGATGGCAGGGCCGAGCTGAGGATGGGAATAGTTGACATAGGGACTGGCTCAGCCACCACTATGGCTATGGTGGCTGCTGAGGAGCTTGGAGTCAACCTTGAAGATGTGGATGTAATGTACGGCGACACCGACGGCACAATGTACGCTCCCGGAAGCCATGCCTCACGTGTAATTCCTGAAGTTGGACCAGCTGTGTTGAAGGCTGCTGCCGAGGCTAGGGAGCAGTTGTTCGCTGCATTGGCTGACAAACTGAAGGTGGCTCCGTCGGAGCTTAGGTCCGAGCGTGGTTTCATATACTTGAAGGAAGACGGTAGGCCATTGCTGTCTTTCAGGGAAGCGTGCAGAATCGCCAACGTCGAAATCGTCGGCAGAGGCAGCAGAGCTCCGAACCCGGGACCCTACCCAAGGGGAGGCGAGACGTCTGCGGTCAACTTCGCCACCTTCGGAGCCACGGCCGCCGTGGTCGAGGTTGACACATGGACAGGCAAGGTCAGAGTGGTTAGATGCGCCACGGCCCACGAGTTTGGCAGAGTTCTCAACCCCAAGCTCGTCGAATCCCAGCACTACGGCGGCGTTCTCTTCGGCATAGGCTACGCCCTCTACGAAGGCGCTGTCCACGACAAGAAGACAGGAATCATGCTAAACGCAGACCTACTGAACTACAAGATACCAACAACGCTGGAGATGCCCGAGGAAATAGTCTGCATAAACATCGAAGCGGAAGATCCCTACTTCGCATACTCGGCCAAAGGCGGCGCGGAGGGAATCAACTCAGCCGTGCCGGCGGCCATACGGAACGCCGTGTACGACGCCGTAGGCGTGTGGGTTAACGATTTTCCAATCATTCCCGAGAGATTATTGAGAGAGCTTGAGAAGATGGGGAGCAGAGATGCTGTGTGAGCTTCCTTCTTTCGCCTACGCGGAGCCTTCAACCGTTGAGGAGGCCGTAAAAATCCTCGACATCCACAAGCCCTACGCCAAGGCCCTAGCCGGCGGGACCGAGCTCCTAAACCTGATGAAAGACCGTGTCTCAGGGTCTTCGCAGCCTCTTCCGAAGGTTTTGGTCAACGTCAAGAAGATACGTGAGCTCAAGGAGGTCTATGTAAGCGGAGATGGCTGGCTTGTGTTGGGGGCTGCGGCTACGCTGGAAGAAGTAGCTGCAAACAGCTTCGTTAAGGCTGTCTACCATGTGTTGAGCGAGGCCTGCAGCTCAGTCGCCACTCAGCAGATAAGGTCCGTAGCAACAGTCGGAGGCAACCTGTGTCAAAGGCCTTGGTGCTGGTACTTCAGACATCCGTACTTCGACTGCTTCAAGAAAGGCGGGAAACTCTGCTACGCTGTTGCTGGAGAGCATCAGCATCACTTCTCAGTAATGAACCTAGGCGTCTGCATAGCCGGCCATCCTTCAGACCTCGCCCCCGCTCTTTTGGCTTTAGACGCAAATATACAGATCGCCTCTGTCAAAGGACGTAGGAAAATCCCTGTTTCAGAGTTTTACTTGGACGGCCGCAGCCAGCAAGATACCGTGCTGGACACAGCAGACCTCATCGTAAACGTCCAAGTGCCGCCTACGACGCAGCGAAGAGGCATGGCTTTCGCCAAGGCCCGGCTTAGGGATACATGGGACTTCGCCATGGCTAACGCTGCGGCTGTGCTGGAGCTCGACGGCCGTACCTGTGTCGGAGCTAGGGTTGCGATGGGCGGGCTTTCGCCTTATCCTTTCAGACTTAGGAAGGTTGAGGCAGCTCTGGAAGGAGAAAACTTGGAAAGCAGCCTTTCGCTTTATCGTTTAATCAAACAAGCGTTCAGCGATGCGAAAACCCTGCCCATGACAAGGGAGAAGAAAAACATAGGGACGGCTGTTCTGCTGGAAACCCTATGCCGTGCCGCAGGTCTGCCTGTTTTCTGAGCAGCACAACTGCTTAATACATGCTTCTCTATGCTCTACGCAAGGTTTGACAGAGCCCGATTACAGGAGGGCGTTGGAGTTCCATGAAGCGACGAAGCACAGCTACATAAGCGTCAGAACAGTCTTCCACAGGCTCGACTGGGCTAACAAGCCCAGCCCGTTCAAGCAGTACGAAGACCTGCCTTCACAGCCGCTGCCGCACGACATCCCCCAACCAGAGTCGGCTAAACTCACAGAGCTGGACAAGGCCCGCGGAGGAAGGCTCACACTGCATAGTCTCGCCTCCGTCCTCTACTTCACAGCAGGCATAACTAGGGCCTTCAAGTATCCGGACGGAGTGCATTATTTTAGGGCGGCTCCTGCTACGGGTGCGCTCTATCCAATTGAGGTGTATGTGGTGGCTGGAGACGTCGACGGCCTTGCAGACGGAGTTTACCACTTCAGCCCCAACAAATTCGCTCTAACGTCGTTGAGGACGGGAGACTTTAGAGGCTATCTGGCTAGGTATGCATGTGTTGAGGCAGCCTCCAGCCAAGCCGTGCTTGTGTTCACGTCTATCGGCTGGCGTAATGCGTGGAAGTACCGTGAAAGGTCCTACAGGCACTGGTTCTGGGATTCTGGTGTGATGGCTGCGAACCTGCTTGCTGTCTGCGGGTCTTTCGGGATAGAATTGGTTGTCGCAGCGGGGTTTGTAGACAAGGCTGTCAACAAGCTTGTCGGGGTTGACGGCGTCAAAGAAGCTGCGGTGATAGTTTTTCCCCTCGGCTCTTCAAGTAAGCCTGCGCAGACGCTCGAAGACGTCCAGCCTATAAGCCCGAAGGTACGGCCTCTCTCCGCACGTGAACACGTTTACAAGCTTGTCGAAGAAATGCACCGATCTTCATCCATCGAGTCTGTTGAAGAGCTTGAGCTCTGGAAAACCAGAGCAGCGAAGCATGAGGAGAAACCCGCTGAACAAGTAAACACGGTTCCCATAAGCGGCTTTGAGGAGCAGCGGCCGTCTCTCTGGGAAACCATACTGAGACGAGGCTCGACCAGGCGATTCAGCCTGCAGCCCATAAACATCACCCAGCTTTCAACAATCCTCAAAACAGCCTCAGCCCGCTTCGCCACAGACTTTAACGGCCCATACGTAAGCATCTACTTGATAGCCAAGTAT
>JANWZU010000009.1 GCA_025054795.1 Candidatus Caldarchaeum sp. | reverse complement strand
AGTTGATGAAGAATAAGCTGTAGGTGTTCTTGGCCTGACTTTAGTTGTTCGAGAGCGGTATGGCCTGTGGGTTTTCTTCCTTCTAGCCTTCGGGTTTTCGTGGTTTTTCTGGTTTCCGCAGGCCTTGGTCTCCAGCGGGCTGCTGAATCTTCCAGAGGCTTTGACCGGCTTCTTGCAGAGCCCGTTCAACCCGGCGGCCTTCGGCCCAGCCGTCGCAGCATTCACGCTAAGCTACCTCAGCCACGGGAAAACAGGAGTCAAAACACTTCTCAGAAAATTCCACCTCAGGTTCGGTAAAGCATGGCTGCTCCCGATTTTTCTGCTGCATCCCGCCATAGCTGGAGCTTCTCTACTGCTTGCAGTATTCAGCGGAGATTCCCCACCTGTGTTTGAGGCGTTGATGAACCCTGTTTTCGTGGCGATCGGATTCGTCTACATCTTCTTCGTCGGAGGCCCTTTCCAAGAGGAGTGGGGTTGGCGTGGCTACGCTCTCGAAAGGCTGCAAACCCGGTGGAACGCACTCACATCAAGCCTGCTGCTTGGAATTGTGTGGGGCCTGTGGCACACGCCGCTGTTCCTCATCCCCGGAACAATCCAGTCCCAGACACCGTGGTGGGGCTTCGCAATCCTCATCGTAAGCGGTAGCATCCTCTTCACATGGATATACAACAACACCAACCAAAGCATCCTCGCCGCCATGCTCTTCCACACCATGAACAACCTTTCGTTCGTCATCATTCCAACGCTGCAGACAACCTTCGGAGGCCTCTACCTGCTGATCTTCAGCGCCGCGGCAGCCGTTGCGACAACCCTGATCTACGGCTCCAAAACACTAACCAGAACGAAATGACACAGCTAAGCCGGAGGACTATTTCTTATGTATAAGATTCCTGTTTATATATATGAAAGATGCACGTAAGGCATGGGGGACGAAAAACATCATTCACGTCTGGCCAAGGAGAAGAGGGATGGTGCTTTGGCTGAGTTTAGAGAGGGACGGTACACGGTTGTGGGAGACTTGGCGGTCAAAGCAGTCGAACAAGCCATAGAAGCTCTGGCCTCGAGGGAGGGGCTGCACTTCCATCTAAGGCCTCGATCAGCTCACGCCGAGAGAACCCGCTGGGCTAAGGAAAGGTTTCCGTCGGTTTCGGGAGACATAGATGCGTTGTGGGGTGCGTACGGCGCCCTAGGCTACGAAGGAGTGAACGGAGAAAGAGCCAAGAAGGCTTTGGAGGCGATGGAACGTGTTCTCAACAAGTTTGAGAGGGAAGCTGGATTACGACTTGAGTAGGCTGGTTGACGCAATAGCCTCAGTCGAGGGTGTGCTGGCTGTGATACTTTTCGGCAGCGTCGCCAGAGGAGAGTACGATGAGTTTTCTGACTACGACCTTCTCGTCTTATTCCGGGATGAGGAATGTATGTGGCGTGGATGGGATACGCTGTTCCAAAAGGTTGGCGAGCTGCGGCTGCCGGTCCACGTCATCCCCAAAACACTCGAGGAGTTTGAGGAGAAAACGGAGCCGACTTTCCGCAGCGAAGTGATGACTACCGGCAGGATAATCTACATGCGCTATCCGCTTCAAACGCCCTGCATATCCGCAGCGGCCAAGCCGCACGTCATCATAGCCTACAGCCTCTCAAAACTCAAGCAAAGGGAGAAGATGCGTCTGATACACACGCTCTACAGAAAAAGAGACAACGCCCTAAGCAGGGCCCGAGGATGGAAAATCTCCGACAGCGTCCTCATAGTTCCCAGAGAAGGCTTTAACGAGGTGATGAAGGTCTTCGAAAAACACAGAGTAAAACCCATAACCATCGAAACCTACTTATGACTAGGAGCGCCGTTAGTCGTCGGCATAAACTTGGTAGCTGTTGGCGGTGAAGAGAGGTGTGCTCTCTGGTGGAAGATGATTCCGAAGTTTTGGGTGAAAATGTCCGAGCTGAAGGAGTCTGGAGACCCTTTAGCGGAGGAGGACGGTAGGCCTAATCCCTTTGGGTGAGGGGGCCGTGGAGGATGTCAAGGAGACGTTGACCCACGCCATAGGTTAAACCCGGCTGTCTTCGCCGCTGTGTCTGACCCCACCCTCCTAGTAGCTAGATTTATTAGCTACTATGCAGATTTTTTACTATGGAACGCGCTGAGGAAATCGTCAAAATAACCAGAAACTTCCAAGTAACCATCCCCAGCCTCGTCAGGGCCCGCGCCGACATCAAAGAAGGGAGCTTCGTCAGAATCTTCTACGACGAAGCTGAAAAAGTGATCAAAATCGTTCCGCTGAAGAGGAAGAGGCTCACGCTAAGGCTGGGAAGAGACGTTTCGGTCGAGGAGATGGAGAAAGCCGTCGAGGAGGTTTTGGATGAAGCTACTTCCTGACACCAACGTCCTCGTCTACGACACCTTCGAGGACAGCAGCCGCCACCATGAAGCCGTAAAAATCATCGACGACGCCCAAGAGATGGCCATCCCAGCCATCATCATCCACGAATTTATCTGGGTCATGCTAAAGTATTCGGTGCAGCCGTCAACCATAACAGCCAAAAT
>JANWZU010000076.1 GCA_025054795.1 Candidatus Caldarchaeum sp. | reverse complement strand
TTCAAAACACGTGGAAACGCCGCCGTCTCGCTTCACTTCAGCTGCCCCGGCCAACTCGTGGATAAAGCAATCGAAACTGCTGTCAAAACCGTGGAGGAGCTCTTCGAAAAAGGATACGGTGAAACGCAGCCTGGAGTGGTTGTACTCGAGGGAGACAACGTTCCACGGGAATGGAGAGATTTTGCGCTGCGGGCGGTGAGAGAGATGGTTGAGCTGGATGAGGCGCTTCGGCTGGCTGAGAATGCAGGGGCCCGTGTCTTCATGTACAACGGCGGCCGTGGAGTGATCGGAGCTGTGGCCGCAGTTGCATGTCCTTTAGACAACCCTACCTACGAAGCCATCGCTTACCGTGTGAAGACGAATTGGGGAACTGTTAGGAGAGTGGACAAAGATTCTGTAGCGCTTCTGCATGAGTCAAAGCTTACGTTCGACAGCTTCAACCCTGAAACAAAAGAGCCCAGAATAACACCCCACACGCCTTGCCCAGTCCTAGCCGGCGTGAGAGCGTTGACAGCTGAAAACGCTTTGAAAGGCCTGTCGATGGTGAGGTTTCTTGAGGAAGTCGAGCTTTACACGGTCTACGCAACCAACCAAGCCACGGACATGCATCTCTCCGAGGCCCGGGTGGCTGAAGCCAAACCCTTCACCAACGTGATTGTAGAAGGCAGAGTTGTTTCCAAGCCACGCATCATACCGGGAGGCCACGTCCTAACAGAAGTGGCAGACGGAACCGGAACTATCACCTGCGCAGCCTACAGGCCTACAGGTTTTTTGAGAAGAGTTGTGTCAGACCTAAGGCCCGGCGACATCGTGAAAGTAATGGGAAGCCTCAAGCCGAAGCCTCAGGGCTGCACGCTGAACATCGAGAAAATTGAAGTAGTTCAGCTAGCTGACAGCACGGTCTTAAGACCACCCAAGTGTCCTTCATGCAGTAGAAGGATGGAGTCTGCTGGAAGGGGCAAAGGCTATCGATGCAGGAGATGCGGCGTGCGTCTTGACAGTTCCTCGGCGGAAAAGACTGTAGAAAACAGGCTTCTAAAACCCGGCTTATACGAGGCTTCAGTCTCGGCTCGACGTCATCTTTCAAGACCTTCGGCGCTCAGTCTGTTTCCCCTATAATGAACTCACAGTAGGGGTCGCCCGCAGCTATACACTTCGTTTCTATGCTCAACTCTGACCCGGTCAACTCGCTGAAAATTCCTGCGAACATTCCTCTGTGAAGGTTGCTGAAGGGTTTGCCGTAGTTTTTCACCAAACTGCATTCGTAGTTGTCCTCCAGCCTAACAACAACACGGCCTGCATCAAGTTCTAGTATAATTTCCTTGACTCTGCTTGTGCCGTTCTGCAGCACTCGGTACTTTATGTGCTCAACTGTCAGCTTCAAATCGCCCTTCGCCAGCTCTTTCACTTTTTTCCAAATCCCCCTGCCTATGTTCAGCCCTATGCGATACAGTATCGCATCTCCTCCGGTTCCAAGCTCCCTTTTAATCCCCAGAATCATCTCACGGTACCCCGGTTCACGGTAGATTATCGCCCGCTCCCCCATAATCGTAACAGGGAAATGATGCTCATCCACCAGCATGTCGGGGAGTTGCTTACCGTAGTAGATCACGTTTTTCACAACGCCGAGAAGTTCGATGCTTTTGGCAAGCTGCTCTGCCGAGAGAGGTTTGTTCGTTAAATCCACTACGAGGTTTATGTCAGCCTGCTGCCTTTCTCTCAGAGGGTAGGGTGAATTGGAGTAGACGCTTACTAGGTTCAGGCCATACGAAGCTACGATCTCCAAAACCTGCTTAAGCGCTCCGGGAATGTCTAAAACCTTGAGCGAGAAGAGATACAGTTCTTTATCGCCGCATTCAACTGCGTACGGTAGCTCTCTCGGAGACGACATATGTTTCTATATCGTAGTTGGGGCCATATATATACTGCGTGGCGGTCTTCTGACCGGGTTGTTTCCGGCTATCTCGCCATATTCATTTTGAGAATATTTCAAGAATAGCGTCGTCGGCCAAGGCCACGCTGTAGCCTGCGACGGCCCTTATCGCCCTGATGATTAGACCGAGCGTGTGTGCTTCTTTTTCCGGTCTTTTTATTACGGCTCTGAAGGCTTTGGCGTAAAGTGTTCTAACGTCGTCCATGCTGTCGATGACGCTGCTGGCCAGAAGAAGGTCGTGTTTTATTAAAGCCTTTAACGAGTTGTCCAGCATTCTGTCGGTCTTCTCCGCCATTTCCTTGATCAAAGCCGCCACCTCTCCTTCGCTTCTCTCAAGCTCTTCGACTCTTTCAGCTATTTTCATGCAGTAGTATGCCACTCGTCCGAGCTCTCTTACGGCTATTATCCTGACGGCAAGGCTCTGAGTGTCCTTGACTTTGACTATCTCCCTCACGGCGCTGCTTCTCAGGGCTTGGAAGCAGATTCGCATCATCAACCTGTAGAGACGGGTTAGCTCGGCTCCTCTTTCGTAGGCGTCGTGGGCTAGGGTTTTGTCGCCGGCATGCAGAGCGTTTACAGCGTCCCTCAAAACCGCTCTTGAAAGGTTGGTGAACCTGTCCAGCAGAAGGTCCACCTCGAATTTAGACGGGTCTACAAGCGACTGGAGAACTATCCGGTCGGCGTAGTCCTCCACAATTTCCACCCCTACAAGGTTTTCGACGGCTTCCCTAACGCTTTTCTTGTGTGCGGGACTCATCTTACCGGTTGAGACTACCTGAGCCACGTCATGCCCCATGATGTAGAAGTTCACGATTGCTAGGCTTAGGAGCTTTGGGTCTTTGAAGTCAGATATCTTGATTGTTTTGCTGATGATACTCGGCCTCGGAGTCGTCGGGGTCAAAACTATCCGGTCTTCCTCAAGCTCAACTCTGACGACGTGTTTCCTGTCGAGCCCAAGAGACTTTACAAACTGCTTGGGCAGCGTAACCATGTACGTTCCGCCGGCCGTTGTCTGAATTGTACGTACAAGCATGGTATCAGCTGTATGTTGCGTAATATATGCATTGTGTATATAGCTCATGTAGCTGGCTACAGACGATACGTATAAATTATCCAGTCCGCCAGACGAAAGATAACCATGAACCCACTGCTCGAAGCCCAGACCCCGGAAGAGTTGGAGAAGGTCTGGAAAACACCTCGCTGGAGCGGAGTCGTCAGAAGATACTCGGCTGAAGATGTGCTGAGGCTGCGTGGAACTTGGAAGATAGACCACACAGTCGCCCGCTTGGCCTCGGAGAAGCTGTGGAGGCTGCTGAATACAACGGATTATATTCTGACAGGCGGAGCCCTTACAGGCACCCAAGCGATTCAGCTCGTCGAGGCCGGGCTAAAGTCGATATACGTTAGCGGATGGCAGGTCGCCGCAGACAACAACCTCTCGGGAAACATGTACCCAGACCTAGGCCTCTACCCGTCCAACAGCGCACCGCACCTCATCAGAAGCATAGTGAAAGCGCTTCAGAGAGCCGACCAGATCCAACACCTCGAGCAGAGAGAGAAAAAGGTCGACTACTTTGCACCCATAGTGGCTGACGGCGAAGCGGCTTTCGGAGGCCCGCTTCACGCCTTCGAGCTTATGAAAGCCATGGTGGAGGCCGGAGCAGCGGGAGTCCATTTCGAGGACCAGTCGCCCGGTGAGAGGAGATGCGGCCACCTAGGAGGCAAGGTGCTCGTCCCTACAAAGCGCTTCATAAGCATATTGACTGCGGCTAGGCTTGCAGCGGATGTACTCGGCGTCCCCACTGTGTTGATAGCCAGAACCGACGTAATAGGGTCCCGATACATCACGGGCGACTTTGACGAGACAGACCGCAAATATCTGACAGGCGTGAGAACGAGTGAGGGATACTTTGAGGTTAGGAGCGGTATTGAGATGGCGATAGATAGAGGTCTTGCGGTGGCGCCCTATTCGGACATGATATGGTTCGAGACAGCGAAGCCCTCTCTTGATGAGGCGAAGCAGCTGGCTGACGCAATACACAGGAAGTATCCCGGAAAACTTCTTGCGTACAATCTTTCGCCGTCTTTCAACTGGGTGAAGCTTCTTGACGCAGATACGCTTCGAGAGTTTTGCAAGAAGCTGGGCCAGATGGGTTATAAATATCAGTTCATAACCTTGGCGGGATTCCATACGCTAAACTCTTCGATGTTCGAGTTGGCTAGGAATTTAGAAAAACAGGGCATGGTTGCCTACGCAGAGCTACAGACCAAGGAGATGGAGCTGGAGAAATCAGGCTACAGAGGTTTCAAGCATCAGCGCTTCGTCGGCGTCCATTACTACGATGAGGTCTTGACGACTGTGGAAGGCCGTGAGACTCTTACGGCTTTGTCCGAGTCGACGGAAAGCAAGCAGTTTACATGAAGGCGTTCACCGATGTTGCTGCTGAAGAACATTCCCTCCTCGGCTACGGAGGTTCTGGGCAGAGACGCCGTAGACTTCGTCGAATTTCTGGTTAAGGAGCACGGCCCTCGTCTCAAACTGCTTCTGCAGGAACGAACCGTCTCGGCTCAGAAACTCCGTAGAGGTGGAGAACTGGATTTTCCAGACGAAACCGCAGAGGTACGTAAGTCTGGCTGGCGTGTGGGCGAAATACCTCATGACCTGACTGTCAGGCATGTGGAGATAACAGGGCCTGTGGACAGGAAGATGATGATAAACGCCTTAAACTCGGGAGCCGACGTCTACATGGCCGACTTCGAAGACTCTTTCTCACCTGTCTGGGAATCCACCGTCCTAGGCCAGTTGAACCTCTTCGAAGCCGTCAGAAAAACAATCGAGTACAAAAG
>JANWZU010000007.1 GCA_025054795.1 Candidatus Caldarchaeum sp. | reverse complement strand
GTGTAGATCCTGTCGTGTATCTTCTCAACCATCTGCTGTGCTTGGCTTAGGTCTTTGCAGAAGACGTGGAGGTCGGGCATCGACATCTTCCTAAGCCTGAAGCCCAGGAGAAGCTCCCCCCTCTGCTCAAGCCTGTAGCTGTCAGCCACCTCGAACATTCCGAAAGGCAGGTTTCTGTAGCTTATCACCCACTTCCTAGCTAGGGCGAACTGCTGGAAGCAGGCGGCGTACCGCATGACGTAGGGGCTGCCGTCAACCTCAACCCTGTACATCCTCTGGCCGAAGAGGTTGGCGTGCTCTTTAATCGGCCTGCTCTCCAAGCTGAACATGTTTGTTCCTTTGACGAAGTAGACGGGGAACCCAAGCTCTTTAACCACCTGCGAGGCGTAGTCCGAGATCAGCTCGTAGACCAGCGCTCCCTCGGGCCCGTAGCGCATGTGGCCGCTGTCGGACATCTCCTCCCAGTCGATTCCAAACTTCCGGAGAACCCTGTGATGCGGAGGAGCTTCAGCCTCTGGCGACGTCTTCCCAAGAGCCTCCCTCTCGACCAGCGTCCTAAACTCCTCAGGAGCCTTGAGCTCGTAAATTTTTTCTGGGCTGAGTAAAGTGTCTTCGGGTGTGAGGATCAGGTAGGTTTTTTCGGCCGTCGGCTGCTTAGTCGGCTGGATAGCTGCGTGTGTGAAGACTCTGGACCTTTCGGCCAGCGGATGGCCTTTTACGCTTACTGAAAGTGCTTTGTTCCATCCGAAGGGCGACCTGTGAACCTCCACACCGCTTTTCAAAGCAGCTTTCTCCATGGCTTTCAGGACGTCGAGGGCGTGTTCAGGCTTTGCAAGCTGCTTGGTCAGGTGTGCGAACGGGTAGATTACAAGCCTAGGAACCTTCAGCCTTTTCATAAACTCCAGAGCGTCAGCGACAGCCGCTTCGGCTACACTTTCATCGTCCTCAGGCTCGACCGACGTAAACATGACCAAAGCATCCTCAACCCTTTTAGCCTCTGTTGAAGAATCTTCAGCAGCCTCAACTTCACGACGCACAGGACGGTACTCGATGAAGTCGACGTGAAACTCCAGAACCCTCAACAGCATACCGCTTCGAAAGCCTCTCTATTAAATTATCCCCGCCGTTGATGTTAAATGAAGGCGTATCGAGACCGTCACGATGTCTTCCGTCGAGAGGCTGGTCGGCTCTGTCTCGGTCAAAGCCCTTATGGGTGATGAGGTTTTACGGAGATACAGGTCGGATGGTCTCCGTGAGTTCCGTGGTTTTAGGAGAGAGTATGCGGTCAGCAGGGTTGCGGTCGTTTTTCCCAAAGACACCTCCGAGGTCGTGGAGGTTGTGAAGGCAGCCAACCGATACCGTGTTCCGTTGGTTCCAGCCGGCGGGTTGACGGGCTTGATGGGAGGTGCGATGCCGATAACCGACTGCGTAGTCGTAGACATGCGTGAGATGAACAGGGTGTTGAGGGTCAGCAGGGAGGACCGGGTTGTGGAGTGCGAGGCGGGGATTACGCTGGAGGAGCTTGACAGAGCTGCGCAGTCCGCCGGGTTGACGATAGGCCACGACCCTTGGACGAAGAAGTACGCAACCGTCGGGGGATGCATAGCAACCAACGGCATGGGATACACGGCTGCGGCATACGGGTCGATGCGCCGGCAGGTCCTAGGGCTTGAGTTAGTCCTACCGACAGGTGAAGTGCTGAGAACGAGAAGTGTTGAAGACTTTTCAACGGGGCCCAGCCTAGCACAGCTTTTCGTCGGAAGCGAAGGCACGCTCGGCATCATAACCAAGGCGTCTCTCAGGGTTCATACAATACCCGAGGAGAGAAGGCTGCTAGGTTATCGGTTTGAATCCTTCGAAGAGGGTTTCCCAACAGTTGTGAAGATTTTCTCATCCGGGCTGAACCCCTCCATGATGGAGTATGGCGAGGTTTTCGAAAGCCCGTCAGACCCTTCAGGTATGTATGAGAGCGAGCTCTTCATCATGTTCGAGGGCCCTAGGCGAGTAGTCGAAGCCAAGGTGGAAACGGCTGAGGAGCTTTGCAGGGCTGCCAAGCTGGAGAACAGCAGGGTGGAGGAATTCTGGAGCCATAGACACGACGTAGCCGACTTTTACGTCGAGAACGTAGCCAAAGCAAACAGCCATCCGGTCTGGGGCGATGCTTTCTTCGACTTCATACACGTAAGCCTTCCCGTCTCGAAGGTCCTCGAGTACAAGCGGCAGACGTCAGAGATGTTGAAGAGGCATGGGCTGTGGGTTCTGGACAGAGGAGTCTGGAACAGTCCTGAAAACTTCTCGATAGCTTTCCTGAAACCGTTTGACACGAGTCAGGCTGATAGCCTTAAGCAGCTTTCTCAAGCCTTCGACGAAATGGTTTACTTGGCGCACAGGATGGGCGGGTCTATGGAGTACTGCCACGGAGTCGGCGTAAAGCTGGCCAAGTACATGGAGGAGGAGCACGGTGCTGCGGGGTTGGAGACTCTGAGGAGAATAAAGAAAGCATTAGACCCCAACAACATCATGAACCCCGCGAAACTCATACACGGTGTCGAGGGCAAAATATAATAGTGTCATCTAAAGCCTGTAAGGCATGGGTAAAACAGGAAGAGAGATAGTTAAGGCTAACGTCAGCGAGGTCATCTCAGACCTTTTGAAAGCATATTCGGACGAGTGGCTGGCCCACTACCAGTACTGGGTTGCCGCTGTTTGGCTTAAGGGGGTTGACGCAGACACGTTCAGACAGGTTCTGATGGAGATGTCTCAGCACGAGCTGAAGCACGCTGAAAAACTAGCTAAACGCATCATCCAGCTCGGCGGCAAACCGGTCCTCGACTTCGGAAAACTACTGTCAACCAGCGGATGCGGCTACATACCTCCACCTGAAGACCCGACAGACTACGTCAAGCTAATCAAAGACATCATCAAAGCCGAGGAATGTGCAATAAAGTTCTACAGCGCCATGGTTGAGAAATACAGGACAACCGACGTAGTGACCCACGAAGTCTTCGAAGAACTTCTCGAAGACGAGGTGGAAGACGAGCAGACGTGGGAAGACTTCCTAGCCAAACTCTGACCCATAATTTTTTTCAGCCAGCTCAGAAAGACCCATGCATGTGAACCCTTTAAAGTACATGATCTGTAAATGGGTTTACGGCTACTCTGTGCCTATGGATGTTGTGCGCTCACTCAACCTGTTAGCCGGCAAAACACTCTATGTGGTTGGCTCGGGGTTCGGCGAAACATCAATCATGGCCTGCCGGGAAACAGAGGCAAGGGTGAAGGGGTTTGAAATACATCCTACGTTGGTGAAACTTGGAAACAAACGTGTCGAGAAAAAAGGCCTGCAGGAGAAAGTTTCCATCCACGACGTGGCTCAGTTTTTTCAGTCCGACTGCCTTGACTGCGACGCAGTTTTGCTCGAGTCCGTTCTCAACTTCATGGAGAACCCCGGTCAAGTTGTCTCAAAAACCGCTGAATGCTTGAGCCGTGGTGGGCGTGTAGGTGTTGTAGAGCTTGTCTGGACAACTAGCCCAACAGATGAGCTGGTGGAGCGTTTCAAAACCATGCTCGAAACTCACACTGTTCCTAAAACAGGCGGAGAATGGAAGCAGCTCTTCGTCGAAAAAAGGTTCAGCGTAGTGGTCGAGAAGTACAGGAAGTTAGGGCTTTTCAGAAAGTTTGTGCAGGATGTGTCTGAAGCGCCTGCAGCTACGTTCATAAACCTGTTCAAGACATTCAAAAGCGTTCTGTCATCTGAGGAAAGCAGAGAGGCGTTGAGAGAATTCAGGCTGTTCTACAGATACTTTGGCGACAGGCTTGTGGCCGGGTGCTACGTGCTTGAGAGAAGCTAGCCTACTTTCGGGGCCCCTTCCAGCGTTCGTAAAGGCTGTGCTTGATGTTGAAGATGTCAAGAACCTTGCCTACCAAGTGGTTAAGAAGGTCGTCGATCGTCTTAGGCCTGTGGTAGAACCCGGGCATCGCAGGCAGGACAACGGCCCCCGCCTCAGCCGCCAGAAGCATGTTCCTGATGTGAGGTATGGTTAAAGGTGTTTCACGCGGAACCACTACGAGTGTTCTACGCTCCTTGAGCGTGACGAGTGCACTTCTCACCAAGAGGTTCTCCTCGTAGCCGTTCGCAATAGCCGAGAGAGTCTTCATGCTGCAGGGTATAACAGCCATCCCGTCCGTCTGGAACGAACCGCTCGCAGGACCAGCAGCCAAATCCATGTACCTGTAGCAGACGGTTGCGAGCGACTCGACGTAATCAACCGAGTAGTCGGTCTCCAGCACAAGCGTCTCACGGGCTGCTGGAGTCATTATCAGATGGGTCTCCACCCCCAAGCTCTTCAGAACTTCCAAAAACCTGACGGCGTAGATAACCCCGCTTCCTCCGGATACGCCGACGACGATACGCATGACTGCTGAGGACATCGAAAATATTTGAGCGTTGTCCCTGAAGATACGTACTTATGCTGGCTTTCAGCAGTTTTTTCTGCAGGCGTTAGGTTGAAGGTTGCTGTAGTGCAGCGTTTGAACGACTGGGGCGAATACAACGTCGACGAGCTTAAGGAGCTTTGCAGGTCGGTTGGCTACGAGCCTGTGTACACCCTCGTACAGAGGAGACCGCCGCATCCGAAGTACATGATTGGGCCGGGGAAGGTTGAGGAGCTTCGGAAGGCCGTCGAACGTCTGAAGGTCGAGAAAGTTGTCTTCGAAAACGACATCAAACCTGTTCAGGAGTACAACTTGGCTAAGGCTCTCTCCGTCCCAGTCATCACACGCACACAGCTCATACTGGAGACGTTCGCCCTACGGGCTGCTTCGAGCGAGGCCAAGCTTCAGATAAAGCTCGCTGAGCTTAGGTACGAGCTTTCCAGAGCCAAGGAGAAGGTTAGGCTAGCTAAGAAAGGTGAGCAGCCCGGGTTCCACGGCCTAGGAGCCTATGAGGCCGACGTCTACTACAACGAGGTTTTCAGACGCATATCAGTCATCAAGGAGAAGCTCAAGGAAATCAGGATGAGAAAGGCTGTGACTAGGAAGAGGAGAGCAGAGTCAGGTCTGCCGTTCGTTGCTTTGACAGGCTACACAAACGCAGGTAAAACAACCCTGTTCAACCTGCTGACGGGTGAGAACGCCGCCGCAGGCCCGCAGCTGTTCACGACGCTTTCCACGACATCCAGACTGGTCAGCTTCAAGGGGAGGAAGGCATACCTGTCCGACACAGTCGGTTTCATAAGAAACCTGCCGCACCTTCTTGTCGAATCCTTCCACTCCACACTCAGCGAGTTTATCTACGCCGACCTAATCCTACTGCTGGTTGACGTCAGCGAAAGCGTCGACGACATACAGCTCAAGCTCGACACATGCCTCAACGTTCTCGACGAAGTGGGCGTCAAAAACGTCCCGATGCTCCTAGTTTTCAACAAAACAGACCTCTGTCCAGACTTCACCTCTAAGATTGAGAAGCTAAACCCCGAGCTTGAGTACGTAGCCGTTTCCGCCGCCAAGAACATAAACATAGACGAGCTATGCGAGAAAGCAGCCAAGCTGATGGGCGGCTACGTCAGGCTCAAAGCCCACTTGCTCAACGAGGACTCGACCTTCAAGCTCCTCAACGAGATAAACAGCATCTGCAACGTCTTGAACATCAGGTACGGCAGCGACGTTGTTGAAGTTGACTGCGAGGCTCCTGTGGAGCTGGCTGAGAGGATAAGGAACGCAGCGGCAGAGTTTCATGTCGTCCAGTAAACTGCGTCTGAGACACGCCAGACAGCTGATGAGTTTCTTGCTTGGAATTGATGCAGAAGCCTACTTGCCCGACGACTGTGTGGTCGAGGTTTCGCCCTCAACAGGTAAGATACGCAGGCTCTGGGTTGACGGGAAGGTTTTGGCCACGGTCAGGCCGGTCGACGGAAGAATATCGCTTACCCTCGAAGGCGCTAGAAGGCTTGCACAACTATTGGGAGGCATGAGGTACAGGGTTGTGGTAGGCGAGAAGGGCGAGGCGAGGGTTAGGGATGGGTTCGACGTCTCGCCGGCCGATATACTGGCGGTTGATGAGTTAATCGTGGCTGGGGAGGAGGTGCTTGTCTTCAACCAATCAGGCGAGCTGCTGGCTGTGGGTAGGGCTGTGATGTCTGGAGAAGAGATGAAGCGTGTTAAACGTGGAACGGCTGTGAAGGTAAGGCATAAGGTTTAAACCTTCAGCGTGAAGGTGGAATTGAGGTTGAAGCGGCTTTCGGCAAGGGAGTTGAGAAGAGCTCAGGAGAGGATGCTCAAAAACCTAGGGCTTGACGTCGAGGAGCTGGGAGTCGCCGAAGAGGTCGTGGTCAAGCTGGCTAACAGGCAGATAGTCATCCGCAACCCAGCCGTCTACTCGATGAAGACTGCAGGCGAGCAGGTAATACAGGTCGTTGGAGGAGAGATGACCCAGCAGACGGCTGAGAGACAGCAGTATACACCTTCAGAAGAGGACGTGATGCTCGTGGCTTCGCAGACAGGAGTTTCCGAGGACGACGCTAGGAAAGCCTTGGTCGAGGCTGAAGGCGACTTGGCGAAGGCCATACTAAGCCTTAGGTCCCGGAGATAGCAGCACCATAGGCCCAAGCCCAAGAACCCTCTCAGCCTGCTCAGCGGTCAGCGATGCCCTGAAGCCGCCGGGCAGGTACTTGGCTGCTTCAAGAACCTCGTCAGCGTCTCCGAAGTTCAAGCTCCACGAGTAATGATTGGCTGGAGCGAGCTGGGCCACTTCTCTGCCGCCGAACCTCAGAACATCCAGATGCCTAA
>JANWZU010000153.1 GCA_025054795.1 Candidatus Caldarchaeum sp. | reverse complement strand
GCATGCGGCCCGACAGCGACATAGACGTGCTAATCATAACAGACGAAGCTCGGGAGGCCGACCGTAGAATCAGGCTGAAGGTGGAAATACTACGGACAGTAGGCTTCGTCAACCCGTTCCAGATACACATGGCCACGCCGCAGGAATACGAGGGATGGTACAAACGTTTCATCGACAAGCACGTTGAAGTTTAGGTTTACAGACGGCTTCAAACCGAACGCCCGAAGATTCAGGGCCTTCGCAGTTTTGGAGTTTATAACTCAAGTAGTTTAATCCACTCGAATTTCCGACTTGGCAGGAGGTCGATTAGCTCGTCCACGTCATCCAAAACTCTTGCGCCGTATTTCATCATTATTCTGGGCCACTCCAGCCGTCGTTTGATAACTATCTCTGTGATGAATAGTGGTCTTCCGAGGCGGAGAGCTTCCCATCCCTGCGACAGAGCGCCGCTGCTCTCGCCGGCTTCGACTATGACTGTTGCGTCTGAGATTAAGGCCATGGTTCTGTTCCTCAGTATGAAGTCGCTTCGACGTGTCTGGTGTCCTGCTGGAAACTGGCTGACGGCGAGGTGTTCATTCATTATGTGCTGCTGCAGCTCTCGGTTTTCAGGCGGGTAGAACCTGTCCAACGGAGTGCCTAGGACGGCGACGGTTTTTCCACGGTTTTCTATGGTCGTTCTGTGGGCTATGGTGTCTATTCCTCTGGCCAGTCCGCTCACGACTATGACGTTGCGCTGGACGAGTTTTTGAACGAGCTCTGCTGTGGATTCGACTCCTTTTTCGGTTGGGTTTCTCGTGCCCACAACGGAGACACGTGGCGCTTGTAAAGGGATTGGAAGCTTACCAGCCACAAAAAGTTCCTCCGGAGCGTGACGTTGTTCATAATGATTAAGAGGATGGCCTAACAGCTCTGGTAATGTAAGCCGTCGAACCATCTGTCCGTCCATTCCTTGCACTTGATATGCTTACTTTCCTGTTTATATCTCTCACTTCGGGGTTAAAGCTGGAAGAAGCCGAAGAAGCTGTAGGTCATGGCTATGTTTGAGACAAGAAGTGCGACGCAGAGTATTGCGGCTGCGTTGACTAAGCCGACGACTCTCTTCGGGTTTTTCACGTATCTTTCGAGCATGGCTCTCAGCACTATGCTTCCGTCGAGCATGTAGATGGGCAGCATGTTGAAGACCGCCACCCCTATGGAGACGAGCTGAAGCCAGTAGAGCGTTCGGTAGAAAGTGTAGGAGGAGACGGGGTCAACTCCCTGAAGACGGGGCTGGAAGTAGGTGTCGACCTGCGTCACCCCCAAGCCTCTGATGATTGTGCCGAGCGGCAGATCTCTACCCCTCACCTCCGGGTTCGTCTCGAAGACGTACTCTGTTTCAAGCGTCTTAATCCTTAGCACGCTAGATATTGTTATCAGCGTCGTCCTAGCCGTGTAGCTGTTTACCGGGACGTCGTCGATGCTAAGCAGAACCTCGTTGACGGGTATGCGTGAGTTCTCCTCCACCTGCACAGCTATAAGCCCAGCTTCCTGCGGAACGAAGAAAGAGAACATAGCCAGAACGGCCAGCAGCCCGACGATGAGGTTGGCGAAGGAGCCGACAGCGGCTACACGTATCCTGACACCCGGGTCGGCGGATTTGAACGCCTGCTCATCAGGCTCGACGAAGCCTCCCGGCACGATGAAGACGAAGAAGACGCCGGCCGACTTGACCGGCAGCCCCTCCCTGCGGGCGATTATGCCGTGGAGGCCTTCGTGGGTGATGAGGACTATGGCGAATGCGATGAAAAGGTAGGGGAGGTTCTCAAGCCTTATCGTCACCCCTATTATCAGAGGTATGACGATGTTCTGGCCTCCGACCTGCTCGGGCCTGAAAAGGTAGGTTGAGAGGTTTGAGCTGAGTATGTAGACGGCGAAGGCCATCAGCCCTAGGCCGGTGGCCACGGCGGCTCTCGAAACCGCATCCCAGAGACGGGGAGACTTTTCGGTTATGATGTCAAGAGGCCTGGCCACCCGACGGCTTCTGACAATCAGCAGCAGCGGATACAGCGACACAGAAAGCCTGTCGTTCTGAGGCTGTTCAGCCCCCGCCTCCGCAGAAGCCGGCCTCAACCTCCTGACCAAAAACCTGTGGATTAGAAAGGCCCCAACCCAAGCCACCGCAAGAACGGCTAGGGCGTTGACTAGCTCCACCATCGTCCTGATTCTCGAACACCGGTATATAGGCTTGCGTGAAAATCCTGTTTGGATGGATGTTCGGGACATGCTTATTAACAGCAGGCCGCCGAGGCTGGAATGACCGCTGTTGCCGCACTACGTCCGCTGCGTAGAGGAGGACACTTGGCTTACTGAGTCGAGGTCCATAGCTACGTGGCGGGCTCTTCAGCTTCTGGCTCAGCAGCTTCTTCCCAGCAACGCCATGGTCAAGCTTCCTGAAAAGAGGAAAGTCTACTCAAGGGAGGAGGTGAAGGCTTGGACGGAGTTCTTCTTCAAGGTGAGGGACTACAAGCCGTCTACACAGCTAAACCTCTCAGCCTACTACGTTGGGCCGGGAGCGGTTGACTATCAACGGCTGGCCGCTGATTTGGGTGTTAGGCCGGAGGAGGCTGCGGCTGTCGTCAAGTCGTTGGACAAGCCTTTGATGATGGCTGCGGCTGAGGAGATGCTTCAGGCCGTGATGCACAGCAGCAAGTTTTCACACACCGTGGAGCTTGTCAAAGGAAGAATTTAACAGTCATAGGGTTGAACCTGTTCACAACTTAAATCATAGGTAAACGGCTTTTCGCCGAGATGGAGCCCATAAACCTTCAGCTCAGCAGAATATTCACGGACCTTTACGTGGAGGATGAGGAAGGCCTGCCTGTTTTCAAAGCCTTCATAGGTGGAAGCTGGGTCGAAACCTCCGACCGTTCGACGTTCAAAGTCCAGTCGCCTATCAACGGCTCTGCGATAGCCAAAGTTCAAAAATGTAATGTGTCAGATGTCGACAAGGCCGTAATCACGGCGAGGGACAGCCAGCATAAGATAAGGTCTCTCGCAGCCATCGACAGAATAGAGATAATGGAGGAGACGGCTCGGATAATCAAGCAGCACGCAGACGAGTTTGCTAAAATCATCACCTACGAGATGGGCAGGCCGATTGCAGACTCGCCGGGCGAAGTCAACGCCTTGACGGAGAGGCTGAGGCTAAGCATGGAGGACGCTCGGATGATAAGCGGCGAGTACATACCGGGCGACTGGTCGCCGGACACAGCCGGTAAAATCGCCATAGTTTTGAGAGAGCCTGTCGGAGTCGTCGGAGCGATAGGGCCCTTCAACTATCCGGTCTTCATACCTGCTGCTAAAATCATACCCGCTCTGCTGGGAGCAAACTCTGTCGTCGCAAAACCTTCAAGCAACACACCCGTCTCGCTGCTTATGCTGGCGAGGACGCTGCAGCTGGCAGGCCTGCCGGACGGAGTGCTGAACGTCGTGTGCGGGCCGGGCGAGCTTGGCAGAGCCATAGCAGCCCATCCAGAGGTTGGCATGATTTCTTTCACGGGAAGCACCGAAGTCGGCAAAGACGTTGCAAGACACGCCGTGAACAAGCGTCTTCATCTGGAGCTTGGCGGTAAAGGATACGCCGTAGTTTTGGACGACGCCGACCTCGAGCTGGCTGCGAAAAAATGCGTCGAAGGCTCTTTGAAGAACGCCGGCCAGCGATGCGATGCGGTCAGCATGGTTTTGGTCGACAAATCTGTTGCAGAGCAGTTTGTCAGCCACGTGTTGAGGTTTGTGGAGGAGTGGAGGCTCGGAGACCCCAGAGACCCTTCAACCCGGGTTGGGCCGTTGGTGAGCGAGGCTGCTGCCAGAAGAGTGAACTCGATGGTCTTGGACGCTGTTGAGAAAGGCGCTGAGCTTTTGGCAGGCGGCTCCTGTCAAGCGGCGTACCACCAGCCTACTGTGCTCAACCACGTTCCTGAGACCGCTGCGATAGTCTGGGAGGAAACTTTCGGGCCTGTAATCCCGATAATGGAGGTTGAGAACGACAGCCACGCACTGGCGGTGGCCACGCGCTCCAAGTACGGCTTGGACGCAGCGGTCTTCACCAACGACTTTTACCGGATGTGGAAGGTGGCCAAGGCTCTACGAGTCGGCGAGGTGACGATAAACGATTTTCCACGGCATGGAGTGGGGTTCTTCCCGTTCGGAGGAGTTAAGGAGTCGGGTATAGGAAGGGAGGGGATAGGGTACTCGATTGAGGAGATGATGGTTTTGAAGACTATCGTGTTTAACCTAGAGCCCGCTGGGCTGGGTAAGGTTAGACGGCCCAAGATGGATTAGGGCCCTCGGTCTTGGAACACGGTTGACAAGTCAACCAGCAGGATTATGCCGTTCTCCGAGGGGAAGGAAGCGCCCTGACCAAGCTGCTCTATGACGTGTTCCACACGGTCGGTAAGCTCGTCGAAGTCCATCCTGCCGACAGGAACGATCACCACAGAGAACCTAGGCTCCTTGCTTATCTCCCTAAGGTCAGCCTCCGTTATCGGAAAAACTATCCACGTTACCCGTCGAAGGCCGTGCATGGGAACCGCTATGACCCAGAGGTCGTATTCGTCGCTGGCCAGAGGTGTTAGAAGGATGAATGAAGCTGATTCTCTGAAGCCGCTCCAAAGCTGCTGAAAACTCTCCCGCTGAACGCCGACGAGGAGGATGTTCTTCCCGGGAAGCGTCTTAACTTCTTCTGGGTCTACTTCGCCTAGAGCTGTTATCGTTCCGGGTAAAACCCTGTTTTCGTAGTTTGAGTATGTGTCGAAAACCTGTTTGTACGAGTCTATTTTGGCGAGCGACTCTAGGAGCTGTTCTTCCTCAGACTTCTTCAACCCATCATCTCCGGCCCTCACCGTTTCTTCCGAGGCCGTATTCGCTGTGAATCGTTCTGACAGCTTCAACTCCGTCGGACTCTTTGACGACGAAGCTTATGTTAAGCTCCGAGCTTCCCTGCGCAATCATCCTGATGTTGATTCCCTTGGAAGCCACGGCTCCGAAGACACGGCTAGCAACTCCCGGCGTGCCCTTCATGCCCTCGCCCACCACAGCCACCACAACTACATCGTCCTCAGGCTCGACGGACGCAACTATCCGTGTGCCCAGCAGGGCTTTCTCAATCGCTGTCACGGCTTTGTTCAGGTGGCTGCGTCTGATTATCAGCGATATGCTGGATTCGGAGATGCTCTGGGATATCATCATGACGTTGACTCCGGCTTTGTAGAGTGTGTCGAGTATTCGGGCTGCTGTGCCGGGCTCTCCAACCATGCTGGGGCCCTTCACGGTCAGCATGGCTGTGTTGTTGACCAGCAGGACGGCTTTCACAGGTTTGTCGGATTTCTCCGACGTGTCCGTTATCAGAGTGCCCTCGGCAGCCGGGTTGAAAGTGTTCTTTATCTTCACAGGTATTTTTGAGAGCATGGCGGGTTCGAGGGCCCTTGGATGAAGGCCTTTGGCGCCGAACAAAGCCATCTCAATAGCTTCGTTGTATGAAATCATCCTAAGCACCATGCTGTCTTGAACAAGCCGTGGGTTGGCTGTCATCAACCCGTCGACGTCGGTCCAGAGCCAAACCTCGTCAGCCGGCAGGCTGCTGGCCAGAATTGTTGCGGTGTAGTCGGAGCCTCCTCTGCCCAGCGTGGTTGTCACACCCTCCTCGTTGGTCGCTATGAACCCTGTTATGACAGGTGTGACGCCTTCGTCGAGCATCCGGCCCACTCTCCGCTTGACGTTGAGCCTTGTCACCTCGGTCAACGGCGTGGCTTCGCCGAAGTTCGAGTCAGTGACTATTCCGGCCTCTCCGCCGTCGAGGTACTGAGCCTTCAGCCCCATCGAGGTAAGGGCGCCCGCCATCACGAGGGTTGAGAACCGCTCTCCGAAAGACAAGACGTAGTCGGTGCTTCTGGGAGTCACCTCACGCAGATAAAGAATTCCAAGCGTCGCCCTCCTAAGCTCTCTGAGCCACTGCTTCAGCGTCTCACCTGTCTCCTCCCGGACACGGTCGTCTGCAATCGCCTCCAAAAGGTTTAGGTGATGCTGCTCGAGCTGCGACAGCTTCTTCTCAACCTCCTCTGACCGTCCTCGCCTTGCTGTCTCAACAAGCGAGAGCAGGTCGTCTGTTGTGTCGCCTGAGGCCGAGCAGACGACAACTATTTCATGTTCTGATGCGTGCTTCTTGACGATGCTGGCGGCGTTTTTAATCAGGTCTGCTGACGCTAGCGAGGAGCCTCCGAATTTCATCACAATCTTCAAGCTCTTTCACCAGCCTCCGTCCTAAGCATCTTTATCGAGACAAGGTCTCTTATTATGGCTGTGGCTGTCTCTACTCCTCCAGCTCCCTTGCCCGATATGACGTGGCTTCCCGAGAAAGTGGTTTTAAACCTCACGGCGTTCATGGCAAGCTTGACTGCGAGAGGGTCTCTGGCGTCCAGCGTTCTAGGGCCCACTTCCAGCTTACCGCCGCCTGCTACGGCCACAAGCCTCACCACCTTCCCCGCCGACCGAGCGCTATTTACCTCTTTTACCGAAACCCCTTCAACCCCCTCAACCTTGACGTCGTGGACCGTGGCCCTCATACCTAGAACCTCGTTGGCCAAAATCGTTATTTTACAGGCCGTGTCAAGACCCTTCACGTCAAGCGTCGGGTCGGCTTCAGCGTAGCCTAGACGCTGAGCTTCTTTCAAGGCCTGGTGGAAATCGAACCCATCCTCCTCCATCCTAGTTAAGATGTAGTTGGTCGTGCCGTTGAGAATACCTTCGATGGCCTCAACTCTGTCGGCTCTGCTGCACTCCCGTGCGAAAGCCAGCACAGGCATGCCTCCGCCGACTGTGCCGCTGAACCTCAGATGGACGCCTCTGTGGGATGCGCTCTCCTTCAAGGCAGGCATGTAGAGGGCTAGGGCCCCCTTGCTAACCGTGACGACATCCATCCTGTTGAGCACAGCCTGCCTGATCAAGCTGTAGCTCGGCTCGCCGTCAACGATGTTCGTCGGCGTTGCGTCCACGAGGACGTCGGCCTCCGCTTCACCGAGCGCGTCCACAACGTTATCCATGTAGGTTCCGCCCGGCAGTTGACGGAGCCCGGTCTTACGCTTGGCCTCCAGAAGCTCCTCCGGCCTTATTCCAGAGGGCTTGTACACAGCCCCCGACCTGTCGGCTGCAACCACTATACGGATTCCTAGGCCGTAGCGGCTCAGCAGCTCGCTTCTGTTGAGGTTAATAAGCTCTAGGAAGCTCTGGCCTACTACGCCGAGGCCCGCTAAAGCCACCCTCAAACCAGTAAGCCCAGACCGAGGAAGTTAAAATACCTCAGCGCACATCATCCGTCTGTGGGTTTTCCGCAGTTTCTCAGACTTGTCCTCAGCTCTCGTGAAGTGAAGGTTGTGTCAACTTTTGCAGCGGCGTTGTTTGCCGCCGTCTACCTGTTAGCGGTTGGAATCGTATTCCAGCTGCCCTACGAGCTTCCACCCAGCATCCCAACACCTTCAGCCGACGTGGTTTTCGACGGGCCGTTCGGCCAAGTGCCTTGGCTGACGGTTTACCTAAGCAACAGGTGGGTGCTGTCCATAAACCCCGAGGCGCTCACGTCTCTAGCTGTTTTGACTGCGTTAATCTGGATGAACACGGCTGCGGCAGCCTACGTCAGCAGATACGGCGCATGTAAACCTGTCAAGAACATACATGTCTCGTGGATGGCGGCTGTTCCAGCGCTGTTCTCCTTCTTCTCATGCTGCGGCAGCGGCTTGGTTTTCAGCCTTCTTCTGGCTTCGGGAGCAAGCCTCTCGATGCTATCCTTCCTCCAAGACTACGGCAGAATTTTCACCGCCCTCTCAGCCCTTCTCCTCACGTTAAACCTCTACATGGTCAGCCGCAGGATGTCGACGGGAAAACAAGCAGCTGCTGTTCTCCGTTCGTAGCGATGTCATCCCCCCTTCCCGCAAAACCTGATTGTCTACCGAGCCACAGCTACCCTCAGGAGTGTGGCCTTCTGTTCTGTAGATGGGCTAACAGGGTCTCGTGGCTGACGGGTGTGGCGTTGAACTTGGCGCCTGCAGCGTTGCACAGAGCGTTGACGACAGCCGCAGGCCCTACTATCGTACCTGCTTCACCCAAGCCCTTGACGCCTAATATGTTCAGCGGCGACGGTGTCTCGTGGTGATGGGACTCGATGTTAGGTGCTTCCACAGCTGAGGGGAGGAGGTAATCCATGAAAGATGTTGTCAGGAGGTTTCCGTCTCTGTCGTAAACTATCTCCTCCAAAGTGGCTTGAGCCAGTCCCTGAAGAGTTCCTCCATGTATCTGCCCCTCGGCGATGAGAGGGTTGACCAACACGCCTGCATCGTGCACGACCACGTACCGCAGTATCTTCCATTCGGCTGTAGACGGGTCGAGCTCAACCAAACACACATGGGCGCCGTAAGACTTTGGGAGGCCGGCGGGGTCGTTGTAAACCGTTGACTCCAGCCCCGGCTCCATGCCCGGCGGTAGGTTGTAAGCTAGGTACGCCATCCTCGCAGCCTCACTAAAGGGCATCTTTTTTCCACAGCCCTTGCAGACGATTTGCTGCTCTCTAATCTGCAGGTCTTTCCTGTCGCAGCCGAGGAGGTGGGAGGCGATTGATAACATCTTCTCCTTAACCGTAGTGGCAGCCCGGGCAACAGCATTACCTGCAACCACGAGGCTTCTGCTGCCGAACGTTCCGTGTCCGTAAGGCGTTGTCGCCGTGTCCCCGTGCATAACCGAAACGTCCTCGGGATTAACCCCTAGGATGTCGGAGCACACCTGAGCCAGACATGTAGCAAGCCCCTGACCATGAGGAGAAGCACCAACCGTAACCTCAACCGTGCCCGAAGGCGTCACCACCACTCTAGCGCTTTCGTAGCCCCCCATCAGAAGGCCATCCTCATGAAACAGTCTTGAAGGAGCGAAGCCCGTGGTCTCGGTGTAGAATGATATGCCGAAGCCCAGCCTCCGCCCACCTGCATGTTGAACACGGCCGTTGTATCCGATTGTCTGCAGGGCCTTCCTCAGCACAGCCGGGTAGTCGCCGCTGTCGTACCTCACTCCCGTGGACGCTTTGTACGGCATGTCCGAAGGCTGGAGCAGGTTTCGGAACCTGATTTCAGCAGGGTCTAAGCCAAGCTCGTCGGCAGCTATGTCCATAAGCCGCTCCATGATGAACGCAGCCTCAGGCTGGCCGAACCCCCTGTATGCGCTTACAGGAACCTTGTTGGTGAAGACAGCCGATACATCGACTCTTACGTGGTCGCATTTGTACGGCCCCGGGATGGAGTGGGCTGTGATGAAAGGCCCGCCTGCCGTGAAGACGTGCAAATAAGCTCCAAAATCTGCTGTTATTTTCACGTGCAGGGCGTTTAGGACGCCTGATTTGGTGAAACCAGCATCCACACGTGCCCTTATGTCCCTTGCATGTGTGGATGAGAGAAAATCCTCTCTTCTTGTAGAAACCCACTTGACAGGCCTGCCCGTCTTCATAGACAGCAGGGGCACAACAATCTCCTCTGGAAATATCTCGCCCTTCACTCCGAAGGCTCCGCCGACGTCCGGCGCAACTACACGTAGGCGGCTCTCCCGATGGCCGAGAACGTTAGCAAGCCATGTTTTGAGCATATGCGGGAACTGGGTGCTTGACCAGACGGTCAGCATGTCGGAGGAGGGGTTGTACGAAGCCATCACACCACGAGCCTCGATCGGCGAGGCCGCCATACGCTGGATTCTAAACTCCTCGCTCAAAACCACCTCAGAGGACTCGAGAACTGTTTCAGGCTCTCCTCCCTTGAGCGTGTACCTGTAGCAGAGGTTGTCAGGCAAATCCTCGTGAACCAGAGGGGCGTCGCTGCGCATCGCCTCCTCAGCATCGGTCATCGGCTTCAGCAGCTCATACTCAACTTCAACAAGCTCCGCCGCATCCTCAGCAGAGTATCTGTCTTCAGCAGCTAGGGCCACTACAGCCTCGCCTACGTGATTCACCTCGCTGTGCGCCAGAGCATAGTGAAGAGGCACCCGCATTCCCGGCAGATACCATATTATTGGGACAGGTTTGGAGAGACTGGCCACTTCTCTGCCGGTGAGAACAGCTTTGACGGACCTGTCGTGCCGCACTTTCGACAAGTCTATCTTCTTTATTCTGGCGTGCGGATAGGAGCTTCTGACGAAAACAGCATGCAATAAGTTAGGCGGATGTAGGTCGTCCAGAAAAGATGACCTTCCAGTGATCAAACGCAGGTCTTCAAACCGTTTGAGAGGCTTACCTACAGCCTTTCTCGCCTCAGCCTCCCACAGCACTTGCATGGTCTCAGCAAACTTCCTGAAACCATATAAACTATTTTTGCCTAACCGGCCCTCCTGTTGCAGGCGGTGCGGACAAGCCGCCTGCTCTGATGTTGAACGAGTTCGCTTTCCTCCTTATGGTTGGGATTAGGCCGACTAAGCCCCGAGGCATGAAGAGCCCAACCGCCAGCAGTATGGCGCCGATTACGGTCAGCCTTACAGGCAGCTGTGTGGTGAACAGTATTTCGAACGCTGTGGTGATCATTACCGCTCCGACCAGCGGGCCTATGACTGTTCCCGAGCCTCCGAAGAGGGCCATGGTGGCTGGTGCGAAGATGTTCTTCAAGCCGAACACCGTGTCCGGGTTGACGTAGCTGTTGTACAGAACGTATAGGGGGCCGGTCAAGGCTGGAAACACCGAACTGATAGCCAACGCCCTCAGCTTCATGGTGTACGTGTTTAGGCCGAGCATCTCAGCTGCATCCTCGCTCTCCCTCATCGTCTTCAAGGCAAGCCCGAATCTAGACCTCGAAATCAAGTAGCTGGAAACCACGGCTGCAGCAGCTATCGTGAAAAGGCCGTAGAAAGCAGGCAGATGCATCTCACCAAAGGCGACTGAGATTCCCTGCCATCCTCCTGTGA
>JANWZU010000092.1 GCA_025054795.1 Candidatus Caldarchaeum sp. | reverse complement strand
GGCTGTTGTCAAGGTCAAAGACTATTTCACGGCCTCTGCCCTGCTTGCTCAGACTACTCTGAGGGATGTTATCGGTCAGGTTGAGCTTGACGACCTGCTGACAAGGAGGGACGAGCTTAACAGAAGGCTTCAGCAGATTTTGGACGAAGCCACTGAGCCGTGGGGGATTAAAGTTACTACGGTTGCGTTGAGAGACGTTGTCATTCCCGAGATGATGCAGCGTGCGATAGCTAAGCAGGCCGAGGCTGAAAGGGAGAGGCGTAGCAGGATTATAGCAGCTGAGGGTGAGTTGATGGCGGCTGAGAAGATGGCGCAGGCAGCAGACTACTATACAAGACACCCAATTGCTCTTCGGCTGAGGGAGCTTCAGACGTGGAGCGAGATAGCCCGTGAAAAGAACATGATAGTCGTGACAGAGTCGGCTTCGAAAGAGCTTGGAACTATTCTAGGGGTAGTCAAGAAGCAGGAATGAATTACCCTTTTCTTTTAATTATCGTAGGCCTTTTTTTCGCCTCCGCAGCACAGCCTTCAACGGTTTTATGGCTCGAGATAGAAGGATACATCTCGCCAGGAACGGCCGCGTACGTCGAGGAGGCCCTATCGGAGGCCTCCAAACATTCAGCGGTGCTGATAACCCTCGACACGCTTGGCGGCCAAGCTGACGCTATGCTCAGAATCGTTGAAGCCGTTCAACGTTCTCCGGTTCCGGTAATCGGGTTCGTATACCCCGTCGGCGGTAAAGCGATGTCAGCCGGCACCTACATACTCATGGCCACGAACTTTGCGGCCATGTCTCCCGGAACTCTAATCGGCTCAGCCCAGCCTGTGTCGGGAGGAGAGCCTGTGACGGACTCGAAGGTTCTTAACTTCTTCGCTGAAAAGATGGCCACTCTAGCCGAGTCCAACGGCCGAAACAGAGAGGAGGCTTTGAAGATAGTTTTGGAGAACAAGAACTTTAACCCGCAGTCGGCTTTGGAGGCTAGGCTCGTAGAGGCTTTAGCCAACGACGTTGAGGAGCTTCTCAACTACGCCGACGGTAAAACAGTCAGAACTTTTCAAGGTGAAAAAGTTTTGCGGGTAAAGGGTTCAACCTTGGTTCAAAGAGGGCCGAGCATAACAGCGGTGGTTGTTTCCATGCTTTCAGACCCCCTGCTCTCAAGCCTCCTCATAACTTTAGGAATTCTGCTCGTGATTTTCGGGCTGTCCTCCCCCGGATGGGGCGGAGAAGTCGCCGGAGGCCTTATGGTCATACTGGGGCTCATCGGGCAGGGACTGAACATAAACATCGCAGGAGCTTTGCTTGTGGTCTTGGGTGCAGGGTTGCTTCTTTACGAGTTGATGACTCCTGGCTTCGGCCTCGTGGGTTCAGGGGGGATACTTGCCTTGACCTTGGGCTTGATACTTCTTGGAGGCTATCCGCCGACGCCGGCCTTCGTCGCACAGGAGTGGTTCACACAGTTCCAGACGACGGTTATCGCAGTTGCGGTGTTCGCAGCGGCCTTCCTAGGCTACCTAGGCTACAAATCCTACAAAGCCCAGAAACGCAAACCAACCGAATGGGTTTCAAAATACGGCCGGGCGGCGGAGAGGATAGAGACTGGCAGAATCGGATACATCATAGTGGACGGCGAGTACTGGCGTGCAAAAGCTTTGAAGACAGTTGACGAGGGAAAAAGAATAATAATAGTTGGTAGGGAGGACGGGGTTTTCGTCGTGGAGCCAGAGGAGCCTACCTGAAAGGCCTGCGTCTCTGGAAACCCCTAGACCTGAAACCTCCTCTCTCCCTTCTTTCCTCGGAGAAGCTCTCTTTCTGCGAAAGGTTGTTCTCTGTGTTTACCTCTTCTATCTGCACGTCAGCCGGCTCGATTTTGCCGAACCTTCCTAGGTTAAGCTGCATCCGGCCTTTGAAAAGCTTGATGAAACCGTTGGTCACCTTTACTGCGTCGCCCTCGCTTACTGCGTCGATGTTGTCGTCCCACAGAACCAGCGTTATAGCGCCTGTTTCGTCGGCTATCAAAGCCTCAGTCAGCCTGTGCTCCGACTGGTCGTACTGAGATGACACAACCCGTGGCTCTGGCTTTTCAACGATTTTGGCTACGAGGTTCACGCCCCTCGAACGAGGGGTTAGGCTTCCTATCTTAACAAGTTCGCTCAACTTCTTTCTTCACTCTTTTTGGTATGTCATGTTGTTTCCAGCCGTATATAAATGTTTTAGGCGACTGCGCTCTTGAGAATCTCGTACGCTCTCTGCGCCCCTAGGTCCTCGACGACGAAGACCGCAAACCTTGGGCCGCTGTCCTGTCCAAGAAGAATTCTGTAGAGCTGCTGGAAGAGCTGCTGGGGATTGAGGCCGTGTCGTCGGGCGATTTCGAAGACCGCTGACTGCAGCTGCTCAGCCACCGATGCGTTTTTGACGGCTTCCGCAACTTCGGCCACGGCCGGCTTGAAGGCTTCCTCGAGCGCAAACCGTTCTCCGGGAACTTGTCCGAAAGACTTGAAGTATTCGATGGCCTTCCCGACCCTGTCCAGAGCCTCTTCGTCAACGGTGTAGCCGTAGCGCTTGAGCCTTGAAACGACAAACTCCTTCTCTTTTCCCTCGGGAGCTATGGATGAGAGGAAGACAAGGAGGTTGTAGGGTATGGTGTTGGGCCGTTTGTTAGGAGGTTTGAGGAAGTGTGCGTAGGCGTAGAGCCCTGTTCTTCTAGGGTCTCCTGTCCCCGAGTAGTATTGTTGGGCAAGTCTGTCAAGCTCGTTCATGAGTGCTGGAATTAGCCGGGGCGATACAACCCTTGTCCCCCTTATTCTCTTCAGGAGCAGCAGAACGAGGCTCTGCGGGGTTGCATACCTGTACCAAGAGTCCGGCGTAAACACCGAGACGCCTCTAGACTTTGATATCTTTCTCTTCGACTCGTCGAGAAAGAGCTCGTACTGAACGTGGTAGGGCGGCGGAGTGTTAAGTATGTTTTCGCAAACCCAGTCGTTTACCTTGACGGAGTCGGCGAGGTCTTTACCGTAGGCCTCGAACCTGATGTCCAGCGCAGCCCAGCGTGCGGCCCACTCAACCTTCCACGAAAGCTTCCCCTCAGCCCTTGAAACATCGGCTTCACCCTCGTACCCGCATCCTTGATACCATCGCTTCTTGATTTCAACCCCCTTGCAAACGTAGTGAACACGTCCAGTCTTTTGGTCGAAACCCAAAGCGTTGGTGGTGTATATCCTTCCGCATGAGCGGCAGAGGGGAAAGTAGGGCAGTGTCTCGGTGAACTTTTTCTGGCCCGTGGTTTCAGCTATCTTAAGCCCTACATCCTTAGACCTCGCAAGTATGGCTGCTATCTGTTGCTTCAGGAGACCGCTGTCGTACACTTGGTATCCTCTGAACAGCTTTGTTTCCACCCCTGCCTTTGTCAAGGCCTCCAAGAGCATGGACTCCATGTGCACGGCGTAGGATTCGTGGCATTTGAAGGGGTCGGGTATGAGTGAAACGGGCTGGAGCAGATATTTTTCGAACGACTGGGGTATTTCGGCGGGCACGCTCCTAAGCCCGTCCATATCGTCGGCGAACTGGGCCATCTCCGAGCCGTATCCAAGGTTCTTCAAAGCTAGGGATACTGCATAAGCTCTCACCGAGTCTGAAACGCTGCCGATGTGCACGAAGCCCGAGGCAGCTATACCTGCCTCCGTTCTTATCATGCTGAGGTCTCTTCCCAGAGATTTTTCCCTCTCAACAATCTTCCAAGCTAGGTTGTCCAACCAAGTGCCGAGACCAATCTTCCTCCTTT
>JANWZU010000068.1 GCA_025054795.1 Candidatus Caldarchaeum sp. | reverse complement strand
GTATCCGACGCCCGGAGTGAACGAGTGCGCCGAAGTTATGTGCTGGCTGCCGTCTACTGTTGCTGGAGGCTGGTCGGTGGTGGGCTGGCCGCAGTAGTGCATGTCCATGAGCGGGCTGGGAAGCGGTCTGGGAGGAGGCTCGACGTATCCGATGGCATCCTCAACGGGTATTCCGGGCCCGCATGCGGCCACGGCGCCGTCGTGGGCGTTGTCGAAAAGCAGGTAGAACCGGTCGTTGCCGTTCTGCGTGAGGTCGTTTATCTGGAAGAAGTAGTAGTCGTTCCTTCCGTCGTTCATCTCGCAGAAGATTATAGTGTAGGTGGTTCCGCCGAAGTTGTAAGGCGGCGTCACGGGGCCTATGCAGCTGCCGTACTCGCCGGCTGACAGAACACCGTCAACTGTCGCTGTGCCAAACGAGCCTAGGTTTGAGGGGAAGTTGGGGTTGGGTGGGAAATGCGCAGGAACCATGGAGAAGCTGGATGCAATTCCGAGAAGAAGCATGACGACGAAAAGAGTGGACAAAACTAGGCTTCTAACAAACCGTACTCCACGTGAATTTACACGGGTCAAAGTTAATAAGGCTCTTATTTATTTAATATAAGTTTTTCCATCGTACAAAATTTTTAGTATTAAACCTGAAGAAAGGAACAAACAAGACTACAAAATCGGACGGGTTTTTCGAAGCTTCTGCGATGACCTTGCTTCATCGTTCTCACCCGTTTTAAGGACAGCCTAAGGCTTTTGAAAGATATTTATTAATCGAACCGGATGGTACGGAGGGCCCGTAGCTCAGAATGGATAGAGAGAATCAAGGCTTTGCCTATTCCTAAAGCGTCGGCCTGCGGAGCCGGAGGCCGTGGGTTCAAGTCCCACCGGGCCCGTAAGAAGCTACCTGCGTCTTCTGATTGCGTTCAGAACCTTCTCAGACGTTAACGGCATGTCTATATGAGAAACGCCTAGATGGGTAAGAGCGTCAACTACAGCGTTGACGACGGCCGGCGTCGAGGCTATAGTTCCGGTCTCGCCGACGCCCTTGACTCCAAGCGGGTTGGAAGGTGAGGGAGTGACGGTTGAGTCGGTCAGCAGCTTGGGCATTTCACACGCTGTTGGAACGAGGTAGTCGGTCAAGGTTGCTGTCAGAAGGTTTCCCTCTCCGTCGTAAACAGCCTCCTCGTACAACGCCTGAGCAAGGCCTTGGGCAATTCCACCATGTATCTGACCCTCCACAATCATCGGGTTGATTCTTCGGCCGCAGTCGTCGACAGCGACATACTTCATTATAGACACCTGGCCCGTCTCAGGGTCAACCTCAGCGATGCAAACATGTGTGCCGAACGGAAAAGTGAAGTTAGGCGGGTCGTAGAAGACCTCGGCCTCAAGCCCCGGCTCCAAGCCACTGGGTATCTCGTTTGCTCCGGCGCCGTAGCAGGCGTACGCAACCTCTGCGAACGACTTCGACCTCTCGGGAGCGTCTTTCACGTAGAACTTGCTGTTCTCGTACTCGATGTCCTCCTCCCGGGACTCGAGCATGTGCGCCGCCACCTTCCTAGCCTTGTCAAGTATTTTCCGACAAGCCAAGGCCAGCGCACCTCCCGCCACGGGCGTTGTCCTGCTGCCGTAGGTGCCCATGCCGAATGGAACCATCTCGGTGTCGCCGTGTATGATTTCTACGTCCTCGAACGGGATTTGAAGCTGGTCAGCTACCACTTGGGCCAGAGTGGTGTCCTCACCCTGTCCGTGGGGGCTTGCCCCCGTGAACACCTTCACCTTACCCGTCGGATGTACTCTGACAATCGTGCTCTCCCACAGACCCAGACCAAACCCTGTCGCCCTAGCTACAGATGAGGGCCCCAGACCGCATATCTCCACGTAGCTTGAAATACCCAGACCAACCAGCCTGCCCTGTCTTCTCAACGCCGGCTGCCTTTCTCTCCAACTCCAGTAATCAGCAAGCTCGAGAGCCTTCCTCAAAGCAGTAAGGTAGTCGCCGCTGTCGTACTGAAGCCCAGCGGGCTGCGCTGTGTATGGAAACTTGTTTGAAGGTACGAAGTTTCGTGAGCGTATCTCGGCTGGGTCTATTCCAACCCTGCTCGCAACCAAATCCATCATCCTCTCGAGCAGGTATGTTGCTTCAGGCCTTCCAGCTCCACGGTAGGCGTCGACAGGGGCTGTGTTCGTCAAAACTCCTACAACCTCGGCAGCCACCGCAGGAATGCGGTATGGGCCGCTCAGCATGGTTCCGAAAAGTATGGTCGGAACTCCGGGGGCAGCCGTCGAAAGGTATGCTCCCAAGTTGGCGTAGGCCTTCACCCTCAACCCCAGTATCTCCCCGTTCCTCTTAGCCGCAGCCTCGGCGTACTGGACGTGGTCCCGTCCGTGAATAGTTGCCTTGAAGTTTTCCTCACGAGTCTCAACCCATTTCACAGGCCTCCCCAGCTTCCTAGCCAGATGAAGGACGACAGCTTCAGCCGGGTAGCACTGGATTTTGCTGCCGAACCCTCCGCCGACGTCAGGAGCAATCACCCGTAGCTTCGTCTCAGGTATGCCTGTGATGAGTGAAAGCAGCAATCTGTGCACGTGTGGGTTCTGAGAAGTCAAGTACATAGTTGCCTCGCCTGTGAACCTGTTGTATTCGGCGACTGCTCCGCGGGTCTCAAGGGCTGTGGGCTGCAGCCTGCTGTTCACAAGCCTAAGCTTCACAACATGGTCCGCCTGGGAGAATGCAGCGTCAACATCACCCCCTGACGCCCTCCACGTGAAGGCAACGTTGTTCGGAACATCGTCGTACAGCTGGGGCATACCCGGCTTCACAGCCTCCTCAGGGTTTACCACTGCTTTCATGGGCTCAAGCTCAAACGAAACCCGATGAGCCCCGTCGACAGCCGCATGGTGGGACTCGGCGACGACAACAGCCAGAGGCTCGCCGACGAACCGAACCCTGTCGACGGCCAACGCCGTGTATCTCGGAACCCTTAGGCTGGAGCCCGGTATCTGCCAAGCGCATGGAATGGGGTTCAGCTCGTCAGCTAGGTCTCGTCCTGTGAATACTTTTACAACACCATCCACTTTATAGGCGTCGTCGACGTCAACACTTTTTATCTTTGCGTGTGCCCTGCTGCTTCTGACGAAGGAAATGTGAAGGGAATGGGGGATGTTGATGTCGGCTGTGAACCTCCCATGACCGGTGATGAGCTTCGGGTCCTCTCTTCTCTTTACG
>JANWZU010000065.1 GCA_025054795.1 Candidatus Caldarchaeum sp. | reverse complement strand
GCTGTTTCATACGAGGTACACAGAGACAAGACGACGGGGCACAGAATTTTCAAGTGGAGGGTACAGCAGGAGCAGCTGGTCGGCTACACCAAGATTCTGATGAAAAAAGTGCTGGAGAGGCTTAAGGCCCGTCTTGAGTATGAGGAGAGCAACCAGATGTATTGGTGCGGCACACCCGGATGCTCCAAGTACAGTTTCACAGCCTCGATGGAGAACCTCTTCAGATGCCGTGTTTGTGGGAAGCCTTTATCCCAGTACGACAACTCGAAGTTCGTCGAAAGCTTAAGGCGTAAAATAGCCGAGCTCGAGGCAAACATCAAATAATGATGATTCTTGATAGCTGTCCTCCGTCTAGGCCATCGGGTTGAGAGAGACAAGAGGCTCACCAGCCACGTAGGTCTGGTGGCAAGAGCTTTCGGAGCCGACATAATGTACTACAGCGGTGATAGAGATGCGACAGTTGAGCAGACGGTTTTAGAGGTGAGCAGAAGCTGGGGCGGCTCGTTCAAAGCCGAGTACGTTGGATCGTGGCGAACCATCGTAAAAAGGTGGGAGGGGTTGAAAATCCATCTGACGATGTACGGCATTCCTCTTAAACAGGCCGTCGAGGAGATAAGAGCCCATCACAAGAAGGGCGAAAACCTACTCGTGATAGTTGGCGGTGAGAAGGTTGACGCCGAGGTTTTCAGACTCGCTGATTACAACTTATCGATAACCAGCCAGCCTCACAGCGAGGCAGCGGCCTTGGCTGTGTTCCTAGACTGGCTTTTTGAGGGAGAGGAACTCGACAGGGCCTTCAGCGACGCAAGGCTGCAGGTCGAGCCGATGGCGAGGGGTAAGAAGCTTGTTAGGCATTAGCCCCTCTTTCAAAGCTGACCTTGACGAAGAGTGTTTCTTTGGTGAGTTTTCTGAAGGGTTGTCCAGCCCCCTCGAAGAACTTGCTGAAGAACTCGTAGACATGTAGACGCATGGCCTGTATGAAGACCAGCATACCCTCAAGCAAAATTATACCAACATTACCTACGATGAGAAGAGGTAGCGTAACTATGCCGAGAGCCTCCCAGGCAGTGTTGAGGAGGAGCATTAAAGCCGTGTGAACAATCAGCAGGATTGTCAACCTTGAGTACGAGATCGTGTTAGATAGGAAGTGTATTATGTTTTCGAGAACTTCCAGAAGTCCCTGCCCAACTGAGGAGACGATGCCTATCCTATGCCCCAGCCCCGCTAGACCTGCCGCAAACCTCCCGAGCATCAACACCAAGATGCATGCAACCGAGCCGTAAACACCTATTGCTCCTGCTACGTTTGTCGGAATGTTCAAAAGCGGAACAGGCGTATGGACGTTAAGAATGTTCTGAATGCTCCCACCGGCTCCGAAGAAAGCAAGTGCGAAGAAGATGCCGAAGACATACATCAGCAACGTTGGAAGCTTGACAGCCAGAGCCTCTACCTTCTCGTTCTCCTTCAAGAACTTAACAATTGAAAGCACGTATCCAAGCATAAGATGAACCACGCCCAACATGATCGTGAATACAAGTAAGCGCTGCACTTCTGCTATGTTGAAAGTCTTCGTTTCGCCGTGTTTCTCAACAAGGTGCAGGATCTGCGGAGAGCCTATTGATTCAGCCACCTTGAAGCCGAACGCCTCCCCTATGAGAAATCCAGTTATGGCGCTTGACAAGCCGAGGTAAACAAGCAGCTTAGCCCATTCCCTCAGATCGCCTGAAACACGCCTTAGCATGAACAGCCCGAAAAGCAGGATTATGAGGCCTTGACCAAGGTCTGCGAACATTACACCGTAGAAAACTGAGAAGAAGACCGAGACGAAAGGTGTTGGGTCTATCTCGCCGTGGCTCGGCATACCCTGTATCATGGTTATTTTTTCGAACGGCTTGACGAGAGAGGGGTTTTTGATGCTGGAGGGGCTGTCGTCATCCGATGAGTGGGCGGCCTCCGACCTAAGCAAAACAGGATACTTCCTACCAACAGTTTCTCTGAACTCTTCAGCCCTTTCCGCAGGTATGTAGCCTTCGAAAACGGCGAAGAACTTGAGGCCACCGGCACCTCCTATTCTGTTCAACCCCTCCTTAACGATCATGTAGCCATCCCTGAGAGCAACCAGCTGCTCAGACCGCTTCTCCACGAAATCACGAAGCCAAGCATCTGCCTCCTCAGCTTTCTTCTCCATGGAGGAGACCTCATCGCCGACGACTTTGACAGCCTCCCTGAGCGTCTGAGGATATTCGGGAGGAATTTGAAGAGGCTTGACCCCAAGACCTTTTAGAACTCTCTCAACAGTCTCAGCAT
>JANWZU010000017.1 GCA_025054795.1 Candidatus Caldarchaeum sp. | reverse complement strand
TGTTCTTAAGCATAGGATACTCAACTTGCCACTGGTGCCACGTGATGGAGAGGGAGTCTTTCGAGGACAAGCAGATAGCTGAGATTCTCAACACCCATTACGTCCCTGTGAAAGTTGACAGGGAGGAGAGGCCGGATGTTGACGAGATTTACATGAAAGCGGTCATGCTGATGACGGGCCACGGCGGATGGCCTTTGACCGTGATTCTCACACCCGACCTTAAGCCGTTTTTCGGCGGGACGTATTTTCCTCCACGGAGAAGAGGCGGTCTCAGCGGTCTCGACGAAATACTCAGAGCTGTTGCGGAGCTCTGGAGAAAAAACCCGGAGGAGGTTAAGAGGGCTGCCGAGCAGACGGCGGGGGTTGTGCGGAATCTTTACAGGGCCGATGTTGCTGAGAAAGAGCCCGAGTACAGCGTGGTCGTTCAAGCGTTCGACAGCTTGGTTAACGCTTACGACGAGCTTTACGGCGGGTTCGGAAACGCTCCCAAGTTTCCCATGCCGCTGTACATCGAGTTCCTCCACACATACTACGCTTTCGAGAAAGAGCCTCTGGCGCTCAAAATGGCTGCTCAAACCTTGGAGAAGATGGCTAGAGGCGGTTTGTACGACCAGCTGGCGGGAGGGTTCTTCCGATACTCAACCGACCGGATATGGCTCATTCCCCATTTCGAGAAGATGCTTTACGACAACGCTCTTCTCGCCCGTGTCTACGTTCAGGCGTACCAGCTGACGGGCAGAGAGTTCTTCCGTGATGTGGCTGTTTCGACGCTGGACTGGATGCTCAACGAACTCGCTTCGGCGGATGGCGGTTTCTACTCGGCGGTCGACGCAGACAGCCCCGAGGGTGAAGGAGCCTACTACACCTGGACAAGGTCTGAAATCGAGGATAAGCTTGGCGACGACGCCGAGCTAGCTTTGAAGGCATTCGGCGTGGCTGAGGACGGAAACTTCGAGGAGGGAAAGTCGGTGCTAACTTTCGTTAGGGATCTGGAAACGCTTTCTAAAGATTTCAGCGTTGGCGTGGAGGATTTGAAAATCAAGCTACACGAGGTTAGGAAAAAACTCCTAGAAGCTAGAAGAGGAAGGCCTAGGCCCTCGGTTGACGACAAAATCATAGCTTCGTGGAACGGGTTGGCGATCTCCGCCTTCAGCCATGCATACCAAGTTCTTCGTGAAAAACGTTATCTGGATGCTGCAAAGAAAGCCGCCGACTTCGTTCTTGAAAACCTCTCCGTAGACGGCAGACTCCACAGGTTCTACAGAAACAGAGTGGGCGTCGAAGGATTTTTGGAGGACTACGCATTTGTAGCCAACGGTTTGGTAGACCTTTTCCAGACATGTTTTGAGACAAAATACCTAGAAGCCTCTCTAAGCCTTGTTGAGAGGATGATGGAGCTTTTCTGGGACGCCGACAAAGGCGGGTTTTTCTACTCAGCAGAAGACGTTGCCGGTGTTTCACGGATAAAGGAGGCATACGACGGCGTGATTCCTTCAGGCAACTCCATGGCTGCCTGGGTTCTGCTACGTCTCTACGAGCTGA
>JANWZU010000166.1 GCA_025054795.1 Candidatus Caldarchaeum sp. | reverse complement strand
GCCAAAGAGGGCTTTCGGAGCTAGGCCCAGCTCTCTGAACTGTCTGATAAACTTAATGCTGCCGGGCGCTGAAGGCTGGAAGAAAACCACGAGGTCCGGGTTGCGTGCCTTGATTGTTGTGAGCATAGCCGCAAAGTCAAGCTGGCCTACTGGGAACTTCTCTTGGAAGACAACCTCGTACCCCTGCTGCCTAGCGATGTTGGCTAGTGCTTCACAGACGGAGGTTGAGTAGGCGTCGTCTGAGTACGCCACAGCGATCGTCTTTATCGGTATCTTGTTGGTCAACTCCCTGAACCAGCCTAGAGTGATTTCAGCCTCCTTCGACCCTTTGATGTAGGGGTTGAAGACGTACTTGAAGCCTTGGTTATATATGGCGTCAGCCCAAGCCGAAGTTGCTACGAGTGGTATTTTGTTCTCCTCAGCCACGGGAGCCATGACCGACGTCAGCAGGCTGCTGTAGGGCCCTATGATGGCGGTGACGCCGTCTACCTTGATAAGCCTCTCAGCAACCGACTTGGCTCTAGCCGTCTCGGTCCTGTCGTCGTAGAGCACAAGCCTTAGAGGAAGACGTTTGTCAAACTCCTTGACGTAAACCCCGCCTTTGACTTCGTTGATGTAGTCTATCGCCGCAAGTATGCCTATCAGCGTGTGGCCGCCGGCTTCAGCTAATCCACCGCTCAGCGGCTGCGAAGTGCCGATTACTATTTCCGTAGGAACGGGCTTGGGCGGAGTTGTCAGGTTTAACCCTACGAACCCTAGTGATGCGACAACAACGACTGCGACGACAATAGCTGCTATGATACTCCTTTTCATAGTGTCTTGGGAACGAGAATCGCATATAAGCTTTTAACAGGCCGTTTGAAGTTTTAAATCTCATCATGAAAGACATCTATGCAGATGGTTGCGCCTAGGAAAGTAGCCGTCGCCTTACACAACGTCTCGCACGCCGTTCGAGACCATAAACTCCTGTTCACAGCCATGGTCGTCTTGTTCATTCTCATCCCGGTTCCGGTTGTCTTTCTTTTCATGTTGTTCGCCGGCGGAAACCTGCCAACATACGTGGGGGTCGGAGACTTTATCTCCCTGCCGCTGCTGTTCACAGACATAAACATAGAGAGGAAGATCGAGCTCCTACTCGGCGAAGGGCTGTTCTACCTAGGATACCTAGACCCGAAGGGAGCGGCGGAATCCCCCGAGCCCAACACCTACGTCTACTACGTCTTCAGAATCCACAACCTCCTTCTTCAGACGCCCACAGCCGTTCTGGCGGGAGCCTACATCTCGTTGATGAAGAGCCTGAAAAATGCAGAGGCCTGTGAAGGAAATGTTAGGCGGGTGAGAAGGTCCGGGCCGCTGGGTTTCTCAGGGCTGCTGGTTGATTCTTGGGCAAAGATACACATAACCTTCGCACCTCTGGGAGCCTGCCCGACGTGCATAGCCGGCAACGTCGCCACAGTCTCGATAGTCTCTCTGGCTGGAATATCGGCTGGCATGCTGTTCTCGAACGCAGCAGCTCTGCTAAGCTATCTCGTCATAGGCGGCTTAATGCTCTACATGGGAAGCAGAAGAGACCTTTGTGGACGTATTCATCAGCATTAGAAGCTATGATAAAATTTTATTAAGACCGCATCCTCTACCAGGCTGTTGAGTTTTTACGGGCGCTGGAGAGTCGTTCTGGCTGCGGCCTCTCTGCTGATTCTGTTTCAGGGTTTTCTGCATTCGTACGGCATTTTCATGAACCACATGGTTGAGGAGTTCGGATGGACACGGGCGGCGGCCTCCGTCCCCATGTCTCTGATAGTCTTCGGCGGCGGTCTCTCTGGCATAATGTTCGGTAGGCTGATAGACAAGCATAGGGCTAACATGGTTATCGCCCTCAGCGCCCTCTCCACATCCCTTGGCTTGGTGCTGCTGAGCCAAGTCAACAGCCTTCCAACCCTCTACCTCCTGTATCTAGTGGTGGCGCTAAGCTCGGGCGGCGTATCCGTAAGCGTTATGTCGGCTCTCGTCTCGAAGACTTTTTCGAGAAAAACCGGCGTGGCCATAGGTACTTCGACAACGGGGTTCGCAGTAGGCGCCTTAGCCATAGTCCCGCTGACCAGCGCTCTCACAGAGATGATCGGCTGGCGTCAAACATACTTTGTTAACGGAGCGATGATAGGCCTTGTGGGAGTGCCTCTAGCCATCATGGGTCTAAGGCCAAGCTATCATCAATCATACTCGGAGTCCGCGAAACCAGCCGTGGCAAAACTTCACAAACAGTTTACTCTGCTCTCGCTCACCTATTTCATATGCGGCTTCACCGTCAACATGATAAGCACACACCTAGCCATCTACACCGTCAGCGTATGCGACTCCACAGCCGTTGCTTCGACGGCACTGGCTCTCTCGATAGGCGGCTCCGTGCTAAGCGTAGTCTTAGTGGGTGCTTTGTCTGAGAAGATACCCATGAACAGGCTCCTAGGCCTAGTCTACCTAGCCCGCGGCCTCAGCCTGTTTTACCTGCTTTACGCTAGGGACGCCGCTTCAATAATACTGTTCGCAACAGTCTTCGGAATAACAAACCTAGCGACGGTGCCTCTAACAGCAGGGCTGGCTGCTGACATTTTCGGAAGAGCTTCGATAGGCGTTGTCTTCGCAACCATAACCTTCATCCACCACGTGGGGGGTAGTTTGGGAGCGTTTTTCGGCGGATATGTTTTCGACCTGACTCTCAGCTACGGCGGAGCGTTCCTTTCAGGAGCCTTACTGTGCCTAGCCGCTAGCTTCCTAAGCATTCTGGTTAAGCCTAAGCCCTACGATGCCCAACGCCTAGGCCCATCAACCTCACCAATAAGTTGAGGTAAACAACCATAATCAAACAAGAGAGTAAAAACACCATCACGGCGGATAGTTCGCCGAAAAGGCCCAGCACCAAACCCACCATCCAGTTTACGAAGAACGTCCCAACACGTCCGAAAGAGATGACCATTCCTGCGACACTTCCTCCGTGGGCTGGGTAGATGGTGATAACCCAAGCCGTGAATGTTGGGAGCAAAGGCCCTACAACAAGGCCTATCACGGGAAGTATCATAAGCTTTGTCGTAAAATCATTTACCAAGGAGAAACAGAGGAAGGAGAAGGCTGTGCACCCCCCGAGGTAGGTTATGCTTCTGATGGGCCCGAGAACATCGGCAATCCTACCTAGGAAGGTTCTACCCAACCCCATGAAGACTGTGAAGATGGCGACAGAAAGCCCCACCCCGATGCCTGAATATCTTATCGAAAGCAGGCTAGGCAGCCACGTGGCGAAGCCTAGCTCAACACCCACTATGAAAAGAGACGGCGCGATGACAGGGACGCTTCTTATGAAGATGGACAGCTCGGAACCCTCCAGAAGTTTTTGTGGTTTCTCATGGTCTCGGAGCTTTTTCAAAGCTGTCAGGAAAAGCGCAAAGACAACCGGTACAGGTGCGGCGA
>JANWZU010000148.1 GCA_025054795.1 Candidatus Caldarchaeum sp. | reverse complement strand
GTTGAGTTCAGCGACGTGAAAATGCGTGTGTCGGCGAGACAAGTCGAGCAGATGGTCAAGGCAGTCGACGAGTTTGTCCGCAGCTCCTCCTACGGAAAAGCATGGCTTGAATACCAAGTACACCCCAACGTCATCACTCTCCCCAAGCCGATGAGCTACTACGGAGCTCCTAAAAGCGGCGCTCAGAGGGGAGACGACCACGCCAAGATAACCGAATACCATGCAACAATCATCAAGGCGGCGAAGGAACGGGAGAGAATAGACATCTCTAAGTTCAAACACATCCTAGTGGTACATGCCGGCAAAAACGAGGCGGTGGGCGGCAGCGTAAACAACATCTGGAGCCACTGCCTCTGCGTTGCTCCGAGAATCCTTCACCGGTTGATTGAGGAGTTTGGGTTTGACGTGGTAGAGTCTGAGCTGAGGAAACAAGGGTTGGGATGGGTTGTTGACCTCTACATGCACAGAGGAGTTGGAGGAGCGGGGCATCTGGTTGCGGGCATAGAGACGGTGGCTGAGGACGACAGCCCTGCAGTCGTTGTCCACGAGTTCATGCACAGCATGTGGCTGCCTGACCACTACGTATACAGAGAGGACGGCTACAGTGCAGGCAGCGAGGTCGGCGTCTGGACCAACATGGACTACGGCCCTTATCTCGACCCTCCGGTCGACGTGGACGGCTGGTCTAAGCACCTGCTCGGATGGGTTAAGGTGGTCGAGGTCAACAAAACAGGCGAGTACACGATACATACGTTGGACAAGCCCGACGAACCCCACGCCCTGATAATCCCGATAAACGAGAGAGAATACTACTTTCTCCACGCTAGAAGGCCTGCTGGGCTTGACGCAGCTCTGCCGGCCCCCGGGGTTCTGCTCTTCCTGATAAACAAGTATGTTCAGACCAACGTGGAGGGGAAGGAATACTTCATCAGGCTGCTGGACGCCAACCCAGCCACTCCCCGTGAATGCGTGAACGTGCGGCAGTCGGCGGCAAGGCTGTGTGATGGGTTTGATGCACCCTACTATTCTGAGGAAGGGCACAGAGGCAGATGGACGGCTTTCGGAAGGCAGTGGGCCATCGATTTGCTGAAAGCTGATTACACGACGGAGGAGGGGGTCTACATTAAGGTGGTCGAGTTCAGCCAAGCCGACGGAACGACTAGGGTTCTGATTAGGCTGGACGGGGTGAGGACCACAACCACCACACGTGAAACAGCCGAAAAGCCGACGGAACACTCAACAGAGCCATATGAGGACGGCTATGACAGCGTGTTCATCACTCTGGCTGTTCTGATTACGGTGTTGACGTTGATTTCAGCTAGGAGACCTGCTTACAGGCCACGCTTCAGACAATAAACAAAAAAGCCGGACAACACAAAGCTGAGCAGAAACCTTAGGCATGAGAAGGCTGGTTGAAGGCTGCTACGTCGTCGACGTGCATGGCGATTTTTACGCCGTCAAAGGCCTCATCCAACCTCCAGGCAGGGTCTACGCCGTTCCCAGGATGGTGAACAACGCTAAGCTGAAAAACTTCGATGAGGCTTGGATGTTTGTTGAGCGACACAGGCCCGAATACTTGTTTGACGACGTCTACACCGGAAGAAAGACGATAGCGGTTCCGGAGAAGAGCATTTTGCGCAGGCTGTATCCGACGAAGAAACCCGAGGGCCCTCCGGCGCTTGCGAAAGCCGCTGAAGAGCTGGCTGAACACTTGGAAAGAGCGGGGTTGGACTGGGGGTTTTCAGGCTCCCTGCTCACATCCCACGCCGACGAAAGCTCGGACATCGACTTGGTTGTTTACGGGGACGAGCTGAAGGCCTACGAAGAAATCAAGCGACTAAGACGTGATGGTTTGACCGAGCCTGTTTCGGGGAGGGCCCTTGAAACTGTTCTAAGAAGCAGGCGGGACAGCGTGAAGGCTCGTGAAATGGCTGAGGCTGAGCGGCGTAAGTTCCTGACAGGCGTCTTCAACGGCTTCCTGTACACCATGAAAATCGTCCCGCAGACCTTCTGGGAGAGTTGGGAGGAGACACGCTGCATACCCCTCAAACACCACGCAGCAGTTGTGAAAGTTGTCGACGACTCGCTGTCTTTCTGCACACCCGGCAGATACCTTGTGGAAGTGTTTGAAGGCGAAGACGTGAGAGAGATTATATTTTTCAGAAGCAGGTTCGCTGAAATGGCTGGAAAAAATGAGAAGGCGAGGGTTAGAGGGGTGCTTGAAAAAGTCGTGAAGAAGAACGGTTCATATCTCAGGCTCAACGTCGGCCTCGACAGAGAGGACTACATAGAGGTCGGTGGTTTCTCTGACTAGGCTGCGTGATGAAAAACACGTCTACAGAGACCATGACTTCGTCGAAACCGTCGAGGGATGGTTTTTCGGAGTTGTGTCAGACATCCATCCGCTTGGCAGGATTCTCGCATACTTGAAGTACATTCCCGGAGAAGGCATATGGTCTCGTGGAGGAGCTACTTTCAAGAGAGTGTTGACAAGCTACACCTCACGTGAAGTGGCCAAAACACTCGAAATGGTTAGAACTCAGCGGCCGCGGTACATCTTCCACGACCCAGCCACTGACGAAGACTTTATCTACGTCCCTGTCGAAGCTGTGAAGAAACACTACAGATGCGACGAGAAGCTGGGGGAAATCCTGCGGCGACCTAGAAACTCTGTTGAAAACATTTGCGTGAAGCTTGTAAAGCGGCTTTCCATCGAATCGCATGTTGAGCCGTCGTTTTTCGGATTATCCGGCTCCCTTCTTATAGGCCTCCACAACCCAGCGGCCGACATAGACCTAGTAGTCTACGGCGGTGAAAACTTCAGAAAAACAACCAAAGCCTCACGTGAAACGCAGACATCCGTGTTCAGACAGGAGACGGAGAAAATGCTGGTGAGAAACTTCATGCATAAGTATCCTTTGACGGAGAGCGAAGCCGCTGCTCTTGCTGGAAGATGTGCTACGAAGGGGTTGTTCGAAGGTGTCTTCTATTCGCTGCATGGAGTCAAGCTGGTCGAGGAAATCAACGTCGAATACGGTCAACGCACATACAGAGACATGGGGGTTCGCAAAGCCAAGCTCCGTGTGTTAGAGGATTCTGAGGGGGTGTTTACTCCAGCTCTCTACCTTGTCGAGGACTTAGAGAGCGGAGGGAAAGCGGTTGAGGCTCTACTCTGCTACGACACGACTTTCGCAGGCTTGCTAGAGAAAGGAGATGTTGTTGAGGCTGTGGGCAAGCTTGAAAGAGTTGAGGATTTTAGGGAGGGGAGAACGTACTACAGCCTGCTCGTCGGCTCGGTGAAGACTGCGGGCGTCGAGTACGTCAAGCTTTTAAGAACTGCTTAACGCTGTCCGCCATCGCTTTCTGCACCCACGGAGGAGTCCACAAAGCCATCGTCCTGACGTAGCTGGGCCTCAACATCCTCTTAACCGTCTCCCAGCTCCCAGCCTCAGCGTATCCCTCAACCACCTCAGCAGCATACACAGCAGCCTCGTCGGCGTCGAGATAATGCCCCGAGTAGAAAACAAGCTCCATCAAATCCCAAGCAGGGTCGCCGTCCGTCGAAGCCTGCTCAACGTCGGTGACGTAAACATCGCCTTCAACCGACTTAATGAAGGTCTCGGGCTTGCAGTCTCCCAGCCTAACGCCTTTGTCATGTATCTCGGCAAGCGTCCGCCCAACCTTGCGGGCGAATGCCCTTCTGTCTTCGGTTCTGCTCAGCCATGCGTTGATGAGGCTGAGGCCCTCGATGTAGGATGTGTAGAGGATTTTATCCCTCCAGTTTACGTGTACGATTTCAGGCGTGTTGAACCCGTGGTTGCGCAGGTGGTTAAGGTAGTATATTTCCTTGGCCATGCGTGTAGACGGGTTTATGGAGAAGTCCTTGACCCATGCCGTCCAAACACGGGCGGCTATCCATTTTACGTCGGTCCAGCTCAGGTAGCGTTTGGCGAAAAGCTTGGCAGAGTCCACTTCGATGACGTAGGTGGAGTTGAAAAGCCCTCCAACCCTTCTTATCCTTGCTTCGACGTCGCCGTAAAACTCTTTGACGAATTCCATCATTCCTAGCTGCTTGGCCAGAGGCTGAAGCCCTCGCGCCATCTGCATGTAGATGAACTGGTCTGGGTCCGGCAGTTGTGCCGACGATTCTAGGAAGCGTGTGGGGATTTCGAAGACGATGAGGGACAACGCTCTAGAAGCCTTCAACGGGTTAATCTTCCTAAGCTGCTCCAAACCGCTTAGCACAGGAGTTTTCATAAAGCTCTCGACAGCCATCGACTCCAAACAGTAGTAGCCGTCCCTCCTCCTCAAAACACCCTCTTCTACAAGCTCTTCAGCCGCAGCCTCAAACCCCCTAACCGACTCCACAGCGTTCTCTAGGCTTCCGACGAGGTCGGGCCTCATCAGGGGAAAAACCTCCACAAGCCTCCTAACCTTCTCGTACAGAAAATAACGCACATCTATCAAAAGATTCGCAGCAGCCAGCTTATGCTCAGACACAAGGTCTTTACACAGGTCTGTAATGATTTCCTTTTTGTAGGCTTTCTCAAGCCGCCGCAGGTACTCCTCTCCCTTCAAAGGCCTGTAGGGTGTGAGGAGCCTGTGAGCGAATGTCTCGGCGTATGAAGCATGGGCTACGTCGGCTTCGAACTCCTTGGTGTTCACCAAGTACACTCGGTATCCGTCGGCCTGCAGAACCTTTACAACTGGCTTCAGCTTCTTCAGTAGGATGATGATTTCAGGCGTTTTTCCGGCTGGGATGGAGAAAGCCGCCTCAGCCTCCTCCGCCAGCCTCTCCACCACGGCTGCGGCTTGGCTCAACAGGTCTAGAGAGAAGAGCCGAGGGAAAAGTGTTTCAAAGACCTGCGATACGTTAATTTAGAGCTTGCTGAGGGTTGAGGTAGTTTGAAGCTGGATGCGGCTCTGAACAGGAGGCTTGTTAGGCTTGCTTTGAGGCTTGGAGCCTCCGACGCGGCTCTAACCACATACCAGACTAGGCGTGAGATGATTAGGTTCGCCAACAACCAGATAACCGTGTCGAAGCACGGAGTGGTTGAGAACGCAGAGATATACGTCAGCGTCAAAGGCAGAAGAGCAGTCAGAGCCACCACAGAAATATCCATACGCTCGTTGGAGGATATGGTTAAACAGGCCGTCGCAACAGCCAAAACATCTCCCGAAAGCAGTGTCTACGCACCTCTCCCCGAAGGACCGTTCAAATACGACAGAAAGCTTCTCAAACCATCTGCAGAAGAAGTTTCATCCAATCAGCTGGTTGAGTACGTGGAGGCTGCTGTGAACGGCGGTTTGGAGATGGGAGCTAAGCGTGTGGCTGGAAGCCTTGTGTACAGCCGTGGAAGTCTGAGGCTGACCACGAGCGGTGGTGTAGAGGCATCCGCCTCCAGCTCGGGGCTTGAGATCTCTGTGAGGGCTTTCGCAGCGGACGACGCAACGGGCCAGTTTGTCTCGGTAGCAGCCGGGGCCAAGGATTTCAAACCCTACGAAGCAGGCGTTAAGGCGGGAGAGACCGCCAAAATGGCTCTCAACCCCGTCGAAGGCGAGGCCGGCGTCTACGAGGGGCTGCTGGGGCCGATGACTTTCGCCCACATAGTCGAGCAGGTGGGTTCGTGGGCTTCAGCCTTCTACGTCGACGGCGAGATGTCCTTCCTAACCGGCCTGCTGGGCCAGCAGGCTGCTTCGAAGGTCTTCAGCCTGTGGGACGACCCCACAATCGCAGGCAGCTACGGCGCAGCACCTTTCGACGGAGAAGGAGTTCCTACCAGACGGAACACGCTTTTCGAAGACGGCGTCCTCAAAACATACCTCCACAACAGCACCACGGCCAAGAAGTTCAACACCTCGACAACAGCAAACGCAGGAATCATAGTGCCGCATCCCTTCAACCTCGTCTGCAAAACAGGCGACAAACCCCTAGACAAACTAATCTCATCAATAGACAACGGCATCTGGGTCACCAACGACTGGTACCTAAGGTACCAAAACTACAGGACGGGAGAGTTCTCAACCATCCCACGGGACGGGCTCTTCCACATCCGCAGAGGCAGCGTCGAAAAACCAGTAAAAGGCCTCCGACTCAGCGACAACATCCTCAACATCCTCAAAAACATACGCAGCCTAGGCAACGAAGCAGCATGGATCAAGTGGTGGGAGGTGGACATCCCGACGTACGCACCCGCAGCCGTCGTCGACAGAATCAGCTTTACCAAGTCGGCGTTCTAAACTCCAAGCCGTTATATACGGGGCTGCGTAAGCAGGTGTTGGATGGACCGTTCTAAAGACCTGCTGGCGGACGCTGAGGATTTTCTAGGAGCGGCTCACGACCTTCTCAAGGCCAGTAGGTGGAGTAAGGTGTGCTTCAGCTCGCAGCAGGCTGTGGAGCTGGGGTTGAAGGCTGTGCTCAACAGACTCGGCGTCGAGAGGCGAAGCCATGCTTTGACGGAGCTTTTGGAGGAGGTGTGCAGCCACATGCCGGAGGCTCGGCGGTTTGAGGAACACGCCAAGCTCCTCGACCAGTACTACATACCCACGAGATACCCCAACGCCTACTCTTCCGGAGCTGCGAAGGACAGGTACACGGAGACGCAGGCGAAGCAGGCTGTCCAGCTTGCATCCGAAGTGCTTGAGTGGGTGAGGAGAGTCGTCCTTCAAAGATGAGTTGAAGAAAAAGGCTGTGGAGAAGGTGAGCCAGTTTGTCGAAGGCCTTGAAAGAAGTGGTTTAGCCGTGAGGTGCGTGGTTTTGTTCGGCTCCTACGCCCGTGGCGACTTTACAGAGGAGAGCGACATGGACATCTGCATCGTAGCCGAAAACCTTGGAAGAGACGAAGCCGGACGGCCACGCCTAGATTCGCCGGTTCGTGTCGGAGGCGTCCAGCCGCTGGCCTACAGCCCGTTGGAGTTTCTCGAGGCTTTGCGGAGCCTCAGCCCCGTGGCGCTAGACATCATGCATGAAGGTGTTGTTCTGCGGGATGATGGGTTCTTCGAGGAGGCTCGGCGGCTCTACGAGGAGCTGAAGAGCAAGCATGGGCTGGTCAGGTGGAAGGACGGCTGGCGCTGGCGGACGGTTTAACCACGCATCCGCTTGACAGCCTCTCTCAAAACAGGGTCGGGTACGACGTAAACCTCGGCGTCTTTCGACAGAAAACCCACGTCAACAAGCTTCTTGACAGCTTCTGACAGAACTTTCCTGTTGACTTGTACTTTCTCCGCAATTTCGTTCCAGCGTGCTCCGAAGACAGCCGTCTTCAAAACCTTGAGATATGTTTCACGCTTCTTGTTTTCGAGGAACCGGTTAAGCTCCTCCCGCATTATTTTGACGCCTTCCCGCAAGCTGTTCTCTAAAGCTTCGTCGTGCGGTTCTTTTCTGACGCATCTGAAGTTGCCGTAGTACGTCAGCCAGCCAACGTAGCCGTTGAGCTTTTCCACAGCCTCCTCGAGCTCCGACTGCTTAGGGATGAGTTTGAATTGTCTGAAGCCTTTCTGCAGGAAGTCTATCGACATTTCTCTTGTGAACGGTTTGAGGATTATTTTCGCCGGCTGCCGGCCGAATAGCGGGGTGGTGGAAGACGGCTCGGCCAGTTTTTTCAGAACGCCGACGTAGGAACCTGTGAAGATGAGGCGGAGCCTTGGATATGTGTCCCAGAGGTTTTTGAGAAGCTTGAGGAACTGTGGTGAAACTATTTCCTGCACCTCGTCAAACACCACGACTTTATCCTGAAGCGTTGCGAAAATGTTTCCAGCCGCTTTCGTCCACTTCAGCTCAGCGAACTGCAGACCGAGACGAAGCTCTCGAAGCTGAAGGCCAGCGGACGAGGCCAGCCTTTCAACCAAACCCTCCATCCCCTTCACGTCCATTAAGTTGACGTAAACGCCCTTCTTCTCCCGCACGAAAGTTTTGACAAGCGAAGTCTTCCCCGTCATCCTCCTGCCCAAAACAACAACCCACAAGCCGCTCTCGACATAGCGAGAGAGTTCATCGAAGTCCTCCCGTCTGCCGTATAGGTCGCTCAGCCTTTCCTTGGGTCTTAGGTCGAACAGCAAGTTACCTAGGTAACTGGTTACGTAGGTAACTTATTATGTGTTTTGTTTTTTCCAGCAGGCGTGCGGCTTTCTCGGCTGCGGCTTGGATATACTGTTCTGTTGTTTGGGGTATGATTTCGGGGTTTTGTCCACGTTGTTCGAGCTGTTGGCGGAGCCATTCGAGGCCTTTTTCCGCTGCTTCGGCTGCGAGGCTGTATCCGTTTTCTACTCCGTGTTTTCGCAGAGTTAGTTGAACAGCTTCCATCAGGGCTTGTTTGTTGGGTTCGACTTCTTTTTTCATGGCTTCGACGTTCACGTGGAGGCTGTCGAGGCCTTTGTGGATGTTTTTGACGCCGAGGAGGCTGAGGGATAGGGCTGTGCCGTAGAAGCGTTTGACTATGGAGTCGCTGAGG
>JANWZU010000145.1 GCA_025054795.1 Candidatus Caldarchaeum sp. | reverse complement strand
AGCGGATGCGGTAAGACAACCACTCTTCGATGTGTTGCGGGTCTTGAGAAGGCGGATGAGGGTGAAATAGCGATTGACGGCCAGGTTGTGTTCTCGAAGAATGTTTTCCTTCCTCCTGAGAAAAGAGGTGTAGGAATGGTTTTTCAGAGCTATGCGTTGTGGCCGCACATGACAGTCTTCGACAACGTGGCCTATCCTTTGAAGATAAGAAAAAACTCAAAGGAGGACATACAGCACAGGGTAAGTCATGCCCTAGACTTGGTTGGCCTCTCCGGTTTTGAGAAAAGATATCCAAGCCAGTTGAGCGGAGGACAGCAGCAGCGTGTCGCCCTCGCCCGAGCTATTGTGTACGAGCCTCGGCTGGTGCTGCTCGACGAACCGCTCAGCAACCTTGACGCCAAGCTAAGAGAAAAAATGAGAGGAGAGCTTAAACGCCTACTCAAGAAAATAGGGCTTACATCGCTTTACGTGACTCATGACCAAGAGGAGGCTTTCGTCATAGCTGATAAGGTGGCTGTGATGAACGCAGGCAAAATCATCCAGCTCGGGAGACCCACAGAGATTTACGAGAAACCCTCCAACAGCTTCGTTGCGGAGTTCATAGGGAGAGCAAACCTCATCGAGGCTAAGGTTGTTGAAAGAGGGAATGATTCGGGCGCAGGCCTGATAGCGTTTAAGAAGCTTGGGGATGTGATTCTGAAGTGCAGCGTACCCGACGATGTAGGACCAGACTGCACAGCCGTAATACGGTCCAACGAGATATCCATCTTCGACAGCAAGCCTCCCGAGGACTTCAACGTGATCTCGGGAACAATCTCTTTCGTCGAGTTTCGAGGTCAGTATGTGGACCTCAGGGTTGACATCGGTCAGGGGGTTGAGCTGATTGTCAGCACCCATCGTTTCTGCGGGTTCATCTCATTGAACAACTTAGATGTCGGGAAGAAGGTGTACCTTCACATAGAGCCTGAAGCCATAACTTTAACCAGCTAAAATGAGTCTAAAAAGTCTCTATGGAGTGTTGATGCGCGGGGGAACAAGCCGTGGCCTTTTTCTGAAAAAGCATGATGTGGAGAATCTGGAGAACCTTGACGAAGTGCTTTTAACGATATTCGGCAGCGGCTCGTCGACGCAGGTTGACGGTGTTGGCGGAGGATTCACGCATACAAGCAAAGTCATGCTGGTTGGGCTTGGTGGAGAAAAAGATGGAGTGGTAGAATACACTTTCGGTCAAGTTGGTGTTGACAGGAGGATTATCGACTGGACCGGCAACTGCGGAAACCTAACCTTCGCAGTAGCACCCTTTGCGATAGACGAAAGAATAGTTGAGGTAGACGACGGGCTGGCGTTGATACAGATGGTTAACAAAAACACCGGGAAAAGGATAGACAGCTTGGTTCCTGTGAAGAACGGCTTCACGGTTTACGAGGGCGACTTGACCATCGACGGTGTGCCAAACCCTGGGGCGAAGGTCGAAACAATTTGGCACAGGCCCGGGGGTGCTGTGACTGGTCGTTTGCTCCCGTCTGGAAGGTCTTTGGACGAGTTTGTTGTTAACGGCGAAGTCGTGGAGGTTTCTATGGTTGACGCCGCAAACCCGGTGGTTTTCGTTAGGGCCGTCGACGTTGGAATGGAGGGACTCGAGCAGCCGAACGAGGTTGGTGCCCAAACCTTGAACAGGGTTGAGAAGATAAGAGGTAAGGCAGCAGTAGCGATGGGGCTTGTGGACAAGCCGGAGGAGGCTGCGTCTAAATCTCCACACTTTCCATTCGTATGCGTGATAGGTCCTAAGAAAAGCTTCAAAACACACGACGGCAGGGTTGTCAGGCCGGAGGAGTTTGACGTTTTGATAAGGCTGTTCTCGATGCAGAAAATGCATCACGCATGTGCTGTCACAGCCGCTGTCTGCATAGCTGTCGCAAGCAGGGTGAAAGGCAGCTTGGTCGCTGAAAACGTCGACGTTGAGGGGGAATCGATTACCATAGCCCATCCTAAGGGTTTGCTCAGGCTCGGCGTTAAATCATCGGGAGACGATGTCGAAACAGTTTCAGTCGCAAGCACCTCAAGAAGAATAATGGCGGGACAGGTCTACTACCCCTAGCCTCACCAAGTCACTTTCTCGACACCGGGAACAACCACTCTAACGTACTTTCCTGTAGCTCTCTCTGACAACGGTATGGTACAGTCCAGCCCCAGTTTGGAGGTGTGTCTGTCCAGCGGTGCTGAGGGGTCTAAGGGTGCTCCGACCATAAACGGGAAGACGTGAAGGTCTTCTGAAGGCTGGAACCGTGTCTGGAAAGCCCACTCGACGTCGTCGGGGTTGAAGACGTCGATATCATCGTCGAAAACGTAGCAGTATTTAGTCTGGTAGATGCTTCCTAAGACCGCAGCCATTACGTTGTACGGCTCGCCCTCCATCCTTTTCCTTATGCTAACAAGAACCGTGTAGTATCCGTTGCCCGTGAGGTTTACCGCCTTAACCTCGGGGCATGCCGTCGAAGCGTATCGGTGAACCACCTCCATCATCGCAGGCAGGGCCATATAGTGGTTGTCGGTTTTCGGCATGCCTGTCAGGAAAGTGGTGAATATCGGGTTTTCCCTCATGCAGACAGCTTTAACTTTGAGGATGGGCGCTTCCTTTCCACCGCTGTAAGTGCCGGTTAACTCGCCGAAGGGCCCTTCTTTCTCACGGTATCCGGGTACTGCCTCACACTCCAGCACAACCTCGGCATCTGCTGGGACTTCAACATCAATTGTTTCACATTTAGCTAGCTCCACAGCCTTTTCTTTCAGCCCACCAGCAACGTTGATCTTGCTGAAAGTGTGGTGAACTTTGGCTTGAGAAGCCAAGTCAACAGCAGGGTCGTTGCCTATGACTAAAGCAACCTCCAGCGGCTCTCCCCTATCCTCGGCCTTGAGGAAGGCACGGCCTATTCTCTTCTCTCCCGGTGCCCAAAGACCAAGAGTGTTCCTACCCTTCAACTCGTGTCTATGTATGCCCATCTGAATCACCCCTGTCTCAGGGTCTTTCGCAAAAGCCACCGCAGAAGTTATGTATTTGGCGGAGTCTCTCTCGGAATGTTTGCAGATGGGTATGCTGTAGAGGTTCACATCTTCGTTTTTCACAACTTTATGCTTGAAGGCTGCGCTGGAGACGACTCGTGGCTCAACAGGGTTAAGAATGGCTTCCCTGTATTTTTTAGCTATGTCTTTTGCTTCGCATCCAAGAGCTGTCGTGATTTTAGACATAGTGCAGTAAAGACCAGCTGCAAGCCTCCAACCCTCATGGTCTTTTATGTTCCTGAAGAGAAACGCAGGGCCGTTCATGTCGGAGCTTTTGCGTATGTACGCAGCTATCTCAAACTCAGTCCGCACCTGCTTATCAATAATCTTGAGGTCGTTCTTTTTCTCCAGAGCTGCTAAGTATTCTCTCATGTCCCTGAACATTGTGTTGGCTTGATTGTTTGCCCGATATATAAAAGTAGTAAAGAATTTTAACTGGGATTTTTACGCAGACGGCATGACTCTCGTCGATGTGAAACTTAACCGCAGAAAAATTGAGGAAAAGGACAAAAGCCTACGGCCTAAGGTCATGACGTTAAAGGAGGCGGTTTCTCGTTTCGTGTTCGACGGCGCCGTCGTTGCTTTGGGGGGATGCCTGTACTCTAGAACACCTATGGCCGCTGTTCATGAGGTTTTGAGACAGGGCTTCAAAAACCTCACTCTAGTACGGAACTTAGCTGGATACGAGGTGGACCTTCTCCTCGCCTCTGGCTGTCTCAAAAAACTAGTTGCGAGCTGGTGTGCACCCGGCTACGCCTGGGGAATGTCGAAGGTTCTACGCCACTACGTTGAAAACAGGCTGGCCGAGTTCGAGGAATGGAGCCATCTCGGAATCGGTCTAAGGCTTACTGCCGCAGCCATGGGAATACCTTCAATCCCAACGTTTTCTATGCTGGGTTCGGACATCGAGAAAAATAACGGCTTGAAGCACGTCGAATGCCCGTACTCGGGAGTCAAAATGCTGATGGTTCCAGCCCTCTACCCCGACGTAGCAGTCATACACGGCTCAAGGGTGGACGTTTACGGAAACATACAGATAGACGGCTACGTACACATGGACAGGGAGATGGCTTTGGCGGCCGGCCGTGTGATAGCCACAGCCGAGGAGGTTGTGAACGAGGAGTTCACACGCCATTCTGGAGACAGGACTTTAATACCCTACTTCTGCGTCGACGCAGTTGTTGAACAACCGTTCGGAGCCTATCCGTCGGAATGCTGGAACCTTTACGACACAGACTTTTCTCACATGAACCTTTATCAGAAAAAAGTAGAGGAGAAGGGTGTTGAAGGCGCCCGTGAATACATTCAAGAATACATAACAGGGGTTGACAGCTTCACACAATTCCTTGAAAAAACAGGTTTGGAGAAACTCTTCAAAAACAGGAGGTCGTTCAGGGATGTCATCGAGTAATCAGTACAGCCGCTCCGAGCTTTTGGCCGTGTTGACGGCGAGAGCGATAGAGGATAGAAAAACGCTGTTCGTCGGTGTGGGAATTCCGATGTTGGCGGCTGCTCTTGCTCAAAGGCTGCACGCTCCAAACATAGTGATCGTTTTTGAAGGAGGTATAATAGCGCCTCAGATAAAACCAAGCTACCTTCCTCTCTCAACCAACGAGGTCCGAGCAGCACGAAGAGCATTAGTTTTGCCGCCCATATGCGATGTCTTCTTCTACCAGCAGCGGGGCTACATCGACTTCGCCATCATAGGAGGGGCTCAGGTAGACATGTATGGAAACGTCAACACATCCGTCATTGGCGAGTACAGCAGCCCTAAGGTAAGGCTTCCCGGAAGCGGCGGCGCAAACGACATCGCCTCGACATGCTCAAACATAATCATCTCTACCCTCCACGAGCGAAGGAGGTTTGTAAAGAAGGTAGACTTCATCACAAGCCCCGGCTACCTTTCGGGAAACAGGTCTAGGGAACAAGCCGGACTAATCTTTGGAAAGCCGTTTAAAGTGGTGACGGACATGGCTGTGATGAGCTTTGACGACGAGACTAAAACCATGAAGGTGGATGCTGTGCTGCGAGGGTTGAACATAGAGACGGTTCTTTCGAACATGGATTTTAGACCGGTTATCTCAAAAGACGTCGAGACAATCGAGCCTCCAACCGAAGAGGAGTTGATGCTGCTCAGACAGATAGACCCGGACAGGCTGATGCTGAAGTAGTTCTGAGCTAGGCAACTTTATATCGCCCCGTTCTCGAGACAAGCCATGAGCACGCAGAGAAGATGGATAGGCTATCCTCTGAAGAGGAAAGAGGACCTGAGGTTCATAAAGGGTAAGGGCCTCTTTATAGACGACATCAGTTTACCCAACATGGTTTACGCTTCAATAGTCCGAAGTCCCTACGCCCATGCCGTCGTATCTTCGATAGACACATCCCGAGCAGAGCGCATGGGTGCGAGAGTTTTCACATGGGAAGAGATAGTTGAGGAAACTCATCCGCTTGGAGAAAACAGCTGGCTGGGCCACCCGGCCGATAAGATAAAAGACTACATAGTAGCTTCGGGAAAGGCGAGGTTTCAAGGCGAGCCTGTCGCCTTGGTTGTTTCCGAAAGCATGGGCGGGGCAAAGGATGCAGCCGAGATGGTGGAAGTGGATTATGATCCGTTGAAGCCCCTTGTGGATCCTGAGAAGGCGTTAGATGATAGGACAACCCTAATCCATAAAGAGATGGGTACAAACGTCGCTTGGCACCGGCTTTTCAAGTTCGGCGATGTAGACGAAGCATTCGCAGCTGCTGACTTGGTGGTGAGAGACCGTTTCCACTTCCACAGGTTTACTTCCGCGCCGCTGGAGACGTCGGGAGTTGTTGCAACCTACGACAAGCACACGGACACGTTTACGATTTGGAGCAACAACCAGAGGCCCGGCTTCTGCGGAACCTTTGTGGGCCGTGCCTTGGGAACGACCCCTGACAGGATAAGGTTCGTCGTTCCCGACATTGGCGGAGGGTTCGGAAACAAGACAAACACATATCCTTACCTTGCCCTTATTGCATATGCCGCCAAAAAGACGGGCAGGCCAGTGAAATGGATAGAGGAGAGAAGGGAGCATCTAGCCTCGGGAGTTGCTGGGAACGAGGTTATCAGCTACGCTGAGCTTGCGTTGAAGAGCAACGGAAGGATTCTAGGTTTCCGGCAGAAGCTGATAGCCGACGAGGGTGCTTACATGAGGCGGGAGCCTCTCGGAATCCTAAACATGAACACACGTGTAGCTGCGACCGTCTACGACGTTAAAGGATATCAAACTGAGGTGTTCTGCGTGCTCACCAACAAGGCGCCCATAAGCCCCAACAGGTCGTATGGAAAGATGCAGCAGGCATGGACGGTTGAGAGGCTTGTCAACCAAGCGGCACGGAAGATTGGCGTGGATCCGTTGGAAATTAGGCTTATGAACGTCATAAGGCCCGAGCAAATGCCCTACACCACCCCGACCGGAGCAGTACACGACGGCGGAAATTATGTCGGTATGCTCAACAAAGCCAAGTCTCTCATAGATTATGAGGAATGGAGGAGGGTTCAGAAACAGCTACGGCAGCAAGGAAGATATGTTGGAATCGGCATCGGAATAGGAATGGACGCCAACCCGGCTAACATGAGCATTTTCAGGCTAGTGAACCCCCACGCAGGAATATCAGGCGACACGGAGGCCGCCCTTATTGAGATTAACGACCGAGGAGGGATACTAGCCGCCACCGGGTCCGTGCCTCAAGGTCAAGGACACGAAACCACCATAGCTCAAATAATAGCCGACGAGTTCGGAGTAAACCCTGAAAACGTCACCGTGCTTCCTAGATTTGACACACTAACCCATCCACATACAAGCTACTCGGGAACCTACGCAAGCAGGTTCAGCGTTATGAGCTTGGGCGCAGTCAAGCAGGCCGTCGACAAGCTCAAGGATAAAATCCTAAAAATTGCGGCCCACTTCCTTGAAGTAAACAAAGCCGACCTAGAGATAAGAGATGGGGGCGTTTACGTCAAAGGCACCGACAGACACATGACTTTAGGCGAGGTCGCATGGAAAGCTTGGAGAGACGTCGGCCATCTACCGGAAGGCATGGAGCCGGGTCTCAGGGTTGAAACAGTTTACAAACCAAACTACGCAGAACCCGAACCAAACGGCCGTGGAAACTACTCCCTAACCTATCCTGTCTCCGTCAACATCGCGGTGGTTGAAGTTGACCCCGAAACCGGAGCGCTTAACATCTTGAAGTACGTCGCCGTAGACGACCCCGGAGTCATTATCAACCCCTTGATTGCGGAAGGCCAGATACATGGCGCATGGTTGCACCAGTATGCAGGCGCTATGTATGAAAAGATGATTTACGATGACAGCGGCCAGCTGCTAACTTCAACGTTCATGGACTACCTAGCCCCAACAGCCGCCGACGTCCCTGGTTCTGACAAGGTCAAGTTCGAGCTTTTCATAACACCGTCTCTGTTCTCAGCATACGGTTCTCGAGGAGTGGGTGAAGGAGGAGGAGCACCCTTATCAGCGCTGGCTAACGCCGTAGAAGATGCTCTGGGACAGCCAGTCAACCACGCCTTCTTAACGCCTGAATCAATCTACAGGTCTGTGAGAATAAAGTAGTCTAGGCTTTAGGCGCCACGGCATCGATCGTCGACTTCATGACCTTCCGTGTCGCCGGCCTGACGATGGGAAGGGTGACGCCTGCCTTCCTGTATTCCTCTATTCTTTGTCTAACTTCCTCCGCCGTACCCACGGCCGTCAACCCTCTCAAAACCTCTTCTGGTATGTCTCGCATCAGCTTCTCAAAACCTCCTTGTCTATGGGAGTCGAGCATCTTCTGTATTATTTCCTCGCTTACGTAGGGCTCGCCAACACGCATCCTCGGCCTAACGGCGAAGTCAACCTGCAGGGGGTCGAACTTGCTAGCTACCTCTTTTCTTACTTGGTCCAGAGCCTCCTTTCTGTCGCTTGATACGGCTGACACAACAAGGCCAGCCACCTTTATCTCATTGGGGTTTCGGCCAGCCTTCTCGGCGCTCTCCCTCACTATCCGCAGTGCGTTTCTGCAGTATTCTGCTGAAGTGGTGGCGTTCAACAGCACTCCGTCAGCCAGCTCGCCTGCAATCTGCAGCCCTGTCTTGCTGGTTGCAGCGACGTAGATCGGTAGGTCTGGGCGGGGAGGTTTAAAACTTAGGTTGCTGTTGACGACGTTCAGATACTTGCCCGAATAGTTTACAACCCCTCCTTTCAGGAACATTTTGACCACCTGTATGTATTCCCGCAGCGTTTCGGCGGGGTTTTGATGCTCCAAACCGTTTTTCCTAGCGTGGCTCTCCGTACAGGCTCCGAGCGAAACCATGATCCTTCCTCCGGAAACTTCATCGAGGGATGCGAAGGTCTGCGCCAGAACAAGCGGAGTTCTGAGCCTAACAATCTGCGTGCATCCAAGCTTGATCCTCTGAGTCGATAGGGAGAAGGCTGTCAAGGCCGAAACGGCGTCTCTCAAAGTCATTATTGTCTCGGAGAAGAAGGCGATCTCGAAGCCTCGCCTCTCAGCCTCCTGCACCCATGGAACCATATCCCTCACAGTCAGGTCGGCGTCGTACCCTAAACCTAATCCGATCATGACGCAGGCGTGATTAATGATGTGTTATTTTAATCTATTTCACAGGTAGGGAAATTCAGATTCGGAGTTTTTCACCCTCGATTATAAGCCTTCCGTCCACCTCAACCCTCACGTTTCTAACCGAGCCGTCCCCATGTATCGAGCTGACGTTTCTGCCCCCGGGGTACACTCCCTTGTTGCTGCCTACCCCG
>JANWZU010000074.1 GCA_025054795.1 Candidatus Caldarchaeum sp. | reverse complement strand
CCTCTTGCGGGATCACTTAACCAACGGCGAGCATTATGTCATCCGCTTCAGGCATATTACTTTCAATTCCCTCTTGCGGGATCACTGTGCGTTTTTTCCGTGTTTTTCTTGTTTTTGCGGCGTTTCTTCGCCTTGGTTTTTCAGGCGTTAAATGTTTGAAGGTTCTATTTATAGATATCCCCGGCCTGCCGTGCGAAAAATTAATACCCACAGCCGAAGCCAACACCGTCAGGCGGCCGTAGTCTAGTCTGGCAGGACGGCGGGGCCCCGGCCCGCAGGTCCCGGGTTCAAATCCCGGCGGCCGCAGACACACACTATATATCTGGGGGGCTGAAGGTCTGTTGAGCGTGAAAACCCTCACGGTGCTCGGAGCAGGGTTCGGAGGGCTGGCCACGGCCTACGAGCTTTCGAAGCTCCTCCCCAAAAACAACAGAGTGCTGCTTGTCGACAGGAAGAGAAAGTTTTCGATGGGTCTTTCCCATCTCTGGCTGATGACCGGCGAGCGTAAAACACGTGAAGAATGCGAGAGAGACCTTGCGGCTGTCGAGAAGCACGGCGTCGTCTTCGTCAACGAAGAAGTTTTGAAGATCGACCCGGCGAAGAAGACAGTCAAAACCACGGGAGGCGAATGGCAGTCCGACTACCTAGTCATAGCGTTGGGCGCAGCCCTAGCTCCAGCAGAAATACCCGGCTTCCAAGAATCGGCGCTAAACCTCTACGAAATCGAAGGAGCGCTACAGATTCAGAAACAGCTCCAAGCCTTCAGAGGCGGCCGTGTCGCCGTCCTCATAACCAGAACACCCTTCAAATGCCCGCCAGCACCGTACGAAGCCGCCCTACTCCTCGACTCATATCTCAGAGGAAGAGGGTTGCGGGAGAAGACGGAGATAGATGTTTACACGCCCGAGCCCCAGCCCATGCCCGTGGCCGGCAGGGAGGTTGGAGCCGCCGTCGAGAAAATGCTGGCTGAACGTGGAATCGGCTACCACAAACAGCACACCGTCGTCAGAGTCGAAGGCCATAAACTCGTGTTCGACAAAGCCGAAGCAGCCTACGACCTTCTGATAGGAGTTCCGCCTCACAGGCCGCCGCAGGTAGTTGTGGATGCGGGCTTGACCGACTCGACGGGATGGATACCCGTAGACTCACGCAGCATGAGAACAGGGTTTGAAGGCGTGTTCGCAGTAGGCGACGTTGTTTCGATAAGGCTGGAGAACGGAATGTACCTGCCCAAGGCAGGGGTCTTCGCAGAGGCGCAGGGAGCTGCGGTCGCACGCATCATAGCGGCGGAGGTTTTGGACATGGATGCGAGGGAGCTTTTCGACGGAAAAGGATACTGCTTCCTAGACGTCGGAGACGGAATGGCCGCCCTCGGAACGGGGGACTTCTACGCCTCGCCAGCACCTAGAATAACGCTCGAACCGCCTTCACAGCGCCACAGGATTGAGAAGCTGAACTTCGAGAAAACCCGTCTGCAGGCTTGGCTGCCCTAGCCCTCCTCCGCCTGCAGCTCCTGAACCTTCTCAGCCTGTTTAGCGCCGGGCCCGACGACCGTGAACTCCTCCCTCAGAAGCCTGTCGAAAAGCTGCCTGTCCAAACCGAACTCGTTGAAGTACCTCCTCAAGGACGGCTCCACAACAGCTAAGTCTCTGCCGTCCAGCCTCCTGACCTCGAAGCTCAGCTCCTTGTGGTATTTCGATGTGAAAAGCTTCGAAACCCTACGCAGAGCCTCGCCCGAAAGCTTCCTCCTCACGTCTTCTAACGTGATGGCCTGCATCGCTTCAAAGCTCCGCACCACATCCTCCCCAACAACCCCCTCCAGACAAAGTCCTCTGACGTATCGCACCACGTCGGGCTTGGGAGGCTGCAGGCCAACCCTCCACCTCTCCACCCTGCCTCTAACGTATATTCTTCCGCCGACCATCCCAGTAGCCATGTAGCGTCCGACGAGGCATTCGTCGACGTCTAGGAGGTCGAGGCCCAAAACCATCACAACGCCGCCGGCCATGTACTCGCCGAGATAGTCATCAGCCCTGCCGCCGACGATGAGGTAAGGCCTGCTGTCCCTGAACTCACGCATCTGGATGGCTGCTCTGTTTCCGACGCTGCCCCTCACAAATATCTCGCCGCCCTGAAGCGCTTGACCAACAACGTCTCTTGCGTCGCCGTGGATGACTACACGGCCTCCGTACATGGCGTCGCCGACGTCGTCCTGTGCGCTTCCGTATACGATTATCTCGCCGTGCTTGTTGAAGTTGGCCAGGCAGTTTCCAGCCGTGCCGTATATCTTCAGCGTTCTACCGGGCGGGATGTTGACTCCGAGGTATCTGTGGCCGTTGACGTTGACTACGCTGACTTCACGGGCTCCGCCTTCGTAAAGCTTGCGTACAAGGCTGTTGACTAGGCTGTGGCTCAGCCCTCTGGCGTCAACCACCGGCTCCGGCGGAGCAGGCTTCACCACTCGGCGGACGTAGGCTTCATGCCTCTCCCTCCCGGAAATCAGCAGGCCTTTCTTCATCGACGCAAGGAAAACGCCGCCGGGCCTGACAGTCCACACCGCCGCATCCTCGGAAAGCTGCCTGACCTCAGCCTCCTCGCTGGCCACGTAGAACCTTTCCCCGTCGTCGCCAACCACCAAAGGCCTGAACTTCGACCTGTCTGCGAAAGCCAGCATGTAGACGTCCTCCCCGTCGCAGTAGCCTGCAACCACGCTGAACGGGCCGTCGAGCCAAGCTCCACGCCACGCAACATACTCCTCCAACCCTACCCCAGCAGCTCCGCTCAGTATGTCTTCTTCGAAGGGGTTGACGAGGGCTGCGGCCGCTCTCTCAACGGACATTCCCTGCATGTTGGTCAGGTAGTCAAGCAGGTATGCGATGAGCTCGCTGTCCGTTCCTACGAAGCTGCTGAAGCCACGGTGTCTGATGAACTCCATGTTTGCGCCGAAGCTGCTGATGTCTCCGTTGTGGGCTATCGCCCACTCGTGGCTGGCGAATGGATGGGACCAGATAGGGTAGACGCCGGGCGAGTTCGTCGGCTGACGTGTGTGCGCAACCCACATGTCGGCTTCGACGCCATGCTCAACCAAGCCGTACTGCTGGCACACGTCCAGCGGATATCCGACACCCTTAAACACCTCCACATACCGGCCCCACGAGTAAACACGGCCCTTAACCCCTCCGTAGAGCAGTTGATGGTTGACCAAGTCCACGGCTTTCCGCAGAGACGTGGCCGACGTCTCGACATAGGCGGCCCAAGACATGAACTTGCTCGACGGCGGAGTTTCAAAACCCAGCTCCCAAACTCCTCCTTCTGCGTACTCCGTCAGAACGTTCTTCACCTGCTGGAGAGCGTCGTCGGTGCTTACGAAGGCCTTCACCTTGTAAAGGCCGTTGTTGGGATGCTCGAGGTTGTAGGCTGCGAAACCTGCGCCCAGCTTGCTGCCTCTGTAGCGGACGCATTCAATCGAGCTGACAGCCTCCTCCGCCCTAACCTTCGGAGCGCTCCACCTCCGCAGCACGCCGAGAATGCCGCAGCCGGAAATGTTGAGCAACACGTTCTGCTCCTCCATCTCACCCCACTCCCGCCTGCTTGACGCCGAGCATCATCCTAGTCCTCTTGTCAAGCTCGACCGCTCGGAGAAGCTCCCTGCTTCCGACGAGCGTGTTGAAAACGTTGCTCACCCCGGCTGCTCCTGCGAGAAGCTTAATCTCACGCTGCATTCCAAGCAGCAGGTTCTCAACCCTCTCACGCAGCGTCCCCTCCCCCGCTCTGGCGCCGTCGAGGCCTACGGCATGTTCAACGGCCTTCGACAAAACAACCGCATCCGCTCCGAGGGCTACGAGCTTGTAGACGTCGTCGGAGCCTCTGACGCTCCAGCCGCCTGCCAACACGCTGACCGAGTTGCGTAGGTTCAACTCTCTCAGCTCCCTGTCGAGGACGGAGACAGCCACCTCAACCGGCACATCTCCGCCGAGGTCTTCGTCGAGGTAAACACCCGAAGCACCTAGCTCGACAGCCCTACCCAGCCACGGATACTCCTCGGCAGGCTGGGCTTTGACGAAGACAGGCCTGCCCACCTCCCTAACCTCATGCAGGCTTGCTGTGTAGGCTGCGCATTCTCGGAGACCTGCTTGGGAGATGTCTGCCAGCAGGGCTTCTCCGTACCGGTTTAGGGTTGCTGGAGGGGCTGCGCCGACGTCGGCCAAGACGTTCATGCAGTAGGCTGCTTTGACGACGGCAGCCTGATACTCGGCGGGTGTGTCGGGGCTGAGCTTGATTACGGCGGGCATGGAGAGGCGTAGTTTTCCGCCGCAGAGGTAGACGTATGTTTCGACCGGTTCTCGGTAGGGGTCTATGCTCGGCCGTGTGACTTGGGCTCCGTCGCTGACCAGCCTGTCCCTTATGAAGTAAGGCTCCTCGACGTGCGGAGGGCCTATGCTTCCCATGCTTACGATGGGCGGTTCAGCCGGCTGCCTTCCAACCGTTCCAGCCATCTCCTGCAGATGCTTAACCCTTCTGCTTGTCCAGCCCCGCATGCTCAAACCGGTTCAACACCGACGAGCTGCAGATAGTCTGGGTCAGCATTCGAAGCCGTCAGCAGGTCTCGTCTCCCAACCAACTCCCCTACCGACGACACGCCGACAGCGTCCATGATCAGCTTCATCTCCTCCGTCCAACCCTTCACCATGTTGACGACCCAGCGGGTCGCTGTGTCGAGCGAAAGAACCTTGGTCGGGTTGTCTTCTATCTTGTTGGTTATGACGGCTGGGCAGAAGCCGAGATGGCATTTGTGAACCATTATGCAGCCCATCGCTATCAGCGAGGCTGTTCCCAGCGACACCACGTCCGCTCCGAGGGCTATGAGCTTGGCCGAGTCTTCGGCGCTGCTCACTCTTCCGGCTGCGACGACGGTGAAACCTTCCCTCAGCCCTTCACGTCTCAGGGCGCTGTCGACCACTGGAACAGCTATCTCGATGGGGAGGCCTACGTTGCTTCTTACGACCTCGGGCGTTGCCCCGGTGCCTGCTCCGTGGCCGTCTATGATGATGCCGTCGGCCCCCATCCTCGCCACCCCCGAAGCTATGTAGGGGATGTAGTTGGTTGCTCCTACTTTGACGAACACAGGCTTGCCCACGGCCTCCTTCAAGGCCATGATTCTCTGGCCGAGGTCTTCGATAGAATAGATGTCGTGGTGCGGCGCAGGGGAGATGGCGTCGACCCCGACGGGGATTCGACGTGTTTCTGAAATGAGCTTGGTGACTTTGACCCCGGGGAGATGGCCTCCTATTCCGGGCTTAGCACCCTGTCCTATCTTAATCACGACCCCCAGCCCTGTGTTGAGGACGTCTATGTCGACGCCGAACCGGGCTGAAGCCCACTGGACTGTGATTCTCTTGCATTTTCTTACTTCGGGGTGGAGCCCACCCTCTCCCGTTCCGGTGACGATGCCTGTAAGGTCTGCTGTCCGTGCCAGCGCTATGTTTGGGATGCCGCTGAGGGCGCCGAACGACATGTCGCCTAGGTAGAGCGGTGATGTCATCTCTATTCGGCCGTAAGCCATGGTTGTCGTTGTGTCGGCGTGTGTTTTTCCGTCTGGTGATGGTGAGGGGTTTTCCAGCTCGGCTTTGAACAGAAGCCTGTCCAGCAGACGGTTCGACTGACGTTTGGCTCTGTCCCACACCGTTGAGGCCTTTCCGGACGTGGCCAGCTCTCTGATGTGCGTTATCCTCTCCGTGGTCCAGAACTCGGGCGACTCCTGCTTAGGGACCGGCAGGTACTGCTCGACAAGCCTGAGCGTTGGGCTTCACCCCGTCTGTGCCTTTTCCTGTCAAACAAGCGTTATTTAATGATATTGCCGACAGTTCAACGGCTCAACCCCTGCCGTTCCGTCATTTTAACAAGGAGGTTCATGGCCTCTGAAGAGAGGGCTGGAGGGGCAAACACATATTTACCGCCTCCCTCCCTGTAGGGCCGTGAAGATACTGCTGAGGCTGGAGTCGGAGATTCCGCCGACGCTGACGAAGTACGGAAAGGTGAGGATTCCGTCGAACGTCATTCCGCTGCTGGCGGGAAAGAGGAAAACCATCAAGGTCAAGTACGGAGGCAGCAGCCACTCGCTCAAACTAGACCGGTATGGAAGGGCTACGCTGCCGACGAGCATAGCTGAGGAGAGCCGGGGAAAGTCTAAGATAGTGATAGAGATGCGGAACGGCGAGACAACCCTAGAATTTCAGTAGCTGATGCTCAATCTATGGCTGATTTCTGGTTTGTTCAGCCAACAGAGGCTGATTAGTTTTACTTTCGTGGTTTAGACCATCGGTTCGCCGGCCAGATATTTTTCTGTTTTCGAGCTGATGAAAGCTGTTATTACTGTGGGTTTGTTCTCTGCCATTTTATAAACTACCACTATCACCTTGTTGTTGATTCTCTTGATGGCCTTTGTTATGCTTTGATGCTGTATCTTTTTGTCTGGATTGGCTAGTGCATTTTCCACGGTTTTTCTGGATATTTTCCTTTCCTCTATTCGTCTGAGCCCATGAACAGTATAGACTATGTTGTTCAATCGGATAATGAGGCTACTGCGGCTTCAATGCCTTTCGTGAATATTTGCTTCAGGTCGATTTTGGTTTTTGAGTAGTTGAGGATTTCTATGCCGATTGTTTCTCCTTCGGGGCCGATGTCTACTATGATGTTGTCGGCGAGTTCGACGGTTTCTTTGATTTGGGCTTGCTTGACTTTTATGTAGAGGGCGTCTGCGGCCGGGTCGTACTCTACGTGGTATTCCAATCCTTGTTTAGCTGTGTTTGGGTGTGTTATATGGTTTTTTGGAGGAGTTGTTTTGTGATGGTGTCTATTTGCTGGAGTTCGTGTTTGAGTTGTTTTTTGATTTCGGCTCTGATTTTTCCGATGCTAAGGTATTTTTGGCTGAGGGCTGGGAGGATGTTGGCGACTTTATCTGTCGAGGCTTGCCAGAAACTAGTGGACGGCCTGCCCTGCTTTGATGCTCTCCAGCTTTTCGTCGGTCAGCTTCTCGAACAAAGGCGTTGGCTTCGCTATCCGTGCGCCGGGAGGCAGTAGCCAGGGCCTGTCTCCAGTCCACAGGGCTTCGGCAGGCTTCTCCGAAAGCATCGCTAGGATTCTCTCAGAGGTGTTGGGCGTGAAGGGATGCAGCAGGAGTGCGAGGGCTTTGACGGCCTGCGAAGCGGTGTACAGCACGGCTCCAGCCTCCTCCCTGCTGGATTTCACAAGCTTCCAAGGCTCCCGCCTGTTGAGGTAGACGTTGCCCTCACGGGCCAGCTGCACAGCCGTCTCGAGAGCCTGCCTCTCCCTGACCTCCGCAAGCAAACCCCTAACCTCGGCAAACGTCCTCTCCACAGCTTCCAGCATAGCCCTGTCCTCGTCCCCGAGAGCAGACGGCTCGGGAACCCTTCCGTCGAAATAGTTTGACACGAAGGTTAGGACTCGGTGGACGAAGTTGCCCAAGCTGTCGTTCAAGTCGGCGTTAACCACGGCCTGTAAACCGTCGTAGCTGAAGTTCGAATCACCCGTCTCAGGCCTAATCTTCACCAAGTAGTATCTCCAGACATCAGCCTCCAACATCGCTATGGCCTGGTCGAGCCATATCCCTACCCCTTGGCTCTTCGAAAACTTACGGCCCTCGAACGTCAGGTACTCTGTGGCTGAGACGATGTGGGGCAGGATGTAGGGCTCGCCCGAAGCCATCAGCAGAGCAGGCAGAATGACTGTGTGGAAAGGTATGTTGTCCTTTCCGATGAAGTAGGCCGACTTGGTCTCAGGGTCGAGCCAGAACTCTCTCCAACGGCCCGGCTCGCCTCTTCTCTCAGCCCACTCAACCGTAGCCGTGATGTAGCCGAGAACCGCCTCAAACCAGACGTAAATCGTCTTGCCAGCCGCACGTGGAAACGGCGCCGGAATACCCCAG
>JANWZU010000061.1 GCA_025054795.1 Candidatus Caldarchaeum sp. | reverse complement strand
GAACTCTCCGCCTCCCCGCTTCCCCCATTCTACGCATCATGTCAGGGTCTCTGTACAGTCGTTTGATGGCGTGGGCAAGGGCTTCGGCGTCTCCCGGGTTGAAAAGCAGGCCCGTTTCGCCTTCGACCACGATCTCCGAAGGCCCCCAGGTACGGCTGCTGACTACAGGCAGCCCGTAGACCATAGCTTCCAGTAGGGCGAAGGGAAAAGTCTCCTCCAGCGACGCTAGAACAAAGCAGTCGGCCGCTGAAAAATACCTGCCTATCTGCTGGTTGGGGACGTAGCCGACGAACTGAACCTGATTCGTCAATTCCAGTTCGGACGCCAGCTTTTCCAAATGATTTCTGTAGGGCCCTTCGCCCACCACAACCACACACATGTCTGGGGCATCATCCTTGAGCAGAGCCAAGGCCTGCAGAAGCGTTTGAACGCCTTTCCCGGGAACAAGCCTGCACACCGTCAAAACCATGAACACATCGTCATCGACACCGACCATCCTCCGAGCAGCGGCCTTGTTCATCGGAACATGGTCTTCAGGCACTACGAAGTTGGGCACAACCACGACACGACTTCCAGCTATCCAAAACCGACTCCGTAGAAACTCAGCCTCCCTGTTGTTCAGCGGCATCAGACGCTCGGCCAGCCTCAACGTCAGCATCTTCCTCAACCGAGGAAGCAGAGGAATGTTTGGGTAAATTCCCTGCGCCTGAGCCACCAACGGGACGCCGGACAAAAAGCAGCTGAAAGCTAGAACGTCGTAGACGTTGCTGTAGTAGCTGAAGCAGTGAACCAAGTCATACTCTTTAACAAGACTGAGTAAGCTTCTGAACAGGCCTAGCTGTCTGAGAAAACGCCTGCCACGCAAAGGCACGAAGACGATTTCATGGCCCCAGACATGCCGCATATGATGAACATCATCGACATGCCTCGAGAAAATGATCAAGTCTACATCGTATCCCCTTTGGTTCAGCAGCCTAGCGTACCGGTGCTCATAGCCTGCGTAGGAATCGTAGGACTCTGCCTTCACTCCTATGCCGGCCAAATCTTCGAGAACATGAGCGTGAACAAGAGCGAGCCGCACAAACCTTAAATCAACCAGCTCCATTAAAAACCTTCGAGCTTTATGTGGTAGCAGCCTCCGTCATCATCCCGACTTTCAACGAGGAAAGACACATCAAAGCTTGCATCGAATCACTACTCAAACAAGACTTGAAGGACATGGAGATTATAGTGGTGGACAACGGGTCGAAGGACAGGACAACAGCGATTGTAGAAGAATACATCAGCAAACATCCTGAGAAAGTAAAGCTCATCGGTTTGGGCAAAAACTATGGGCCTGGTGGGGCTAGGAACGTGGGGGCTGAAGCCGCTCGTGGGGATGTGCTGGTTTTTTTGGATGCTGACATGGTGTTTCCTCCGGAATATGTGGGAAAACTTGTTGAGCCGATTTTAAACCAAGAATTGGTGTCCACGGTGCATGGGGAGGAGTTGGTTGCGAACACTGACAACCCATGGGTTAAGGTTCAGGGACAAGCAAGGAAACCTAGGCAGGCGAGGATAGGCGAGGCGTTTAGGGCGATTCGCCGTGATGTTTTCCTGAAGCACGGCGGGTTCGACCCGTCGCTCCACTACCACGACGACAGGACGTTCTACCATAAGACAGGGGTCAAAGCCGTTGTGGTCGAAGACGCTACCTGCTTCCACAACAACCCCGACACAGTCAAAGAACTGTTCAGAAGAAATTACTGGATAGGCAGAACCTTCATAGCGGTCATGCTGTACGAGAAAGGGCTGGCTGGTTTGGCGGCCGTCGCTGGAACCGTGGTGATCAGGCTTGTGGATGTATTGGCTCTTCCTCTTTTTCTGGTCTGGCTGGCTTTACCCGCGTCGGCGCTGAACAACCTCCTCTTAGACGTCGTGCTCATCATTCCAGCGCTTCTGTTCATATTCCTAACGGCTAAAATGAGGATATTGCGTGGACTGAGTTTCGCCGAGAACATAGCACTACGTGTTCTTTATTCGCCGGCTTACAGAGTTCTTAGAGCGGCGGGCCTTCTTGCAGGCTTGCTGGTTTCTCTCACGACCGGCTTAAGGAGGCGGGTACCTCCCATAAAACAACCTCCCAGTCGGGCTCGCCCAGCATAGTCACCTTCTCCTGCCCGTATCCCCCTTTTAGAAGCCAGTAAATCATAGCGGCTCCGAGGCCGATAGACTTGACGATGTTGAAAGGCATCGACACGGGGAAAAGCAAAACCTTGCCAAACCCTTTTGCACGACGGAAGTAGACAACATACCCGACTAAGAAAAAGGCCAGCGCTGGTAATGGATTGACCCAAGAAAGCAGGAGACTTGTAAACAAACCCGACCAGTAGAGAACCCTCCGGGCAGCCTGCAACCCCAACCCGTTCTTCAGGAAAAGCTTGGCCTCCGACAGAGCGCCGGCCATGAAGTAGCTGCGCATGTCTTTGAGGGAGTATTTTTTTAGATGTGGAATGACGACGCGGGAGTCGAACAAGCAGACGTATCCTTTTCTGGTAGCTCTGCGCCCCCAGTCCAAGTCCTCAATAAACCTAACATCCTCATCGAACCACCCGACCTCAAGCGATTTATTCAAGTCCATTAGGCAATTTCCGCTGTTGAAGGCTTCCCCCTCCATTAATCCGTGATGACGCTCACCTCGTCCCCTAAGCCATCTAACGTATCTCCTCTCAAGCCAGTCAAGGTTTTCAACTCCCTCATCCCTCACAGCGCTTACAGAAACAACATTCTTAACAGTACCTTGCTCGAAGTATGCGGAAACCAAGCGGCTTATGAAAGTTCTGTCTACAACAACGTCGGATTCTACGAAGGTTAAGAAATCAAGCCCGGCTTCATTCGCTATTCTCATGGCGATGTTTCTCAAACGGCTCACAAAACCTCTGGCCCTTATGTGAATGACACCACGGTATTGATTTTCGTAGGCCCTTACCCAATTAGCACATAAATCAAACGCCCCGTCTCTGGAGTAGTTGTCTATGAAAAGCAGGATGATTCTGTCCTTCGGATAGTCCATGGCTGCCAGCGAATCCAACATCCTCTCGAAAACATCACCCTTCCTTGAGTGGTAGATGACTGCGACGCAGACGACCGGCAGCTCAACGTTCATGTTTAAGTCAAGGCTTTCGACAGCATCCGCCGAGTTGGAAGAGCTGCCCAAAGTCTCCCTCATCGTCCTCAACCACGACTCGTTAAAAAAGCTTGGCCACCGAACCTTCGACTACATGAAAAGCATCCTCGAGACGGACTACCCCCGCCTCGAGATAATTCTTGTTGACAACGACTCCCATGACGGTAGCGAAAGACAGCTGGCTGAGAAGTTTAATCAGATCAAGTTGGTCAAGCTCGGGGAAAATAGGGGGTACGCCGGCGGGAACAACGCCGGAGCCAAAGCATCCTCAGAAGACGTGAAATACTTAGCATTCCTCAACAACGACGTAGTAGTGGAGAAAAACTGGCTGCGTGAAATCATCCAAGCCATGGAGAAAGACAAGTCTATCGGAGCGGCCCAGCCCAAAATAATGCAACTCAGAAACCCAAAGCTGATAGACTCGCTCGGCGGCGTTATAGACCGGACGGGTAGAGCCTACGACCTCGGACACGGCCTCCCCGACTTCACTAATGTAAAACACCCTTACCAAGTTTTCTATGCAAGAGGAGCGGCCATCGTGATTCGGAAACACTTGTTCATGAAACTCGGAGGATTTGACGAAGACTACTTCATCTACTTCGAGGAAACTGACCTTTGCTGGCGTCTCAGGCTTTTGGCATATAAAATCATCACAGTCCCCAGCTCGGTTATCTACCATCTTGGAGGAGGAACAACAGGCACTCCAAGCGGCTGGATAATTTTCCTCCGAAGGAGAAACCAGCTGACAACCCTGCTGAAAAACTATTCGGCGTCAAACATGGTTAGATACGGGTCACAGCTAGCGCTTCTTTATGTTTTCTACTCGCTGCTGAGGCTGATTAGACACAGAGACCTGCAAGTCTCAAAAAGCGCTTTTTCGGCGGTCGTCTGGAACCTCAGGAACATGAGGACAGTTTTCCGGAAAAGGGCCCTCGTCCAAGCTATGCGTCGTGTCCCAGACCAAGAGTTGATGAAATTCATCTTGGCTAGGGAGAGGTATGAACAGTTGACCAGCTACTTACCGAGAACGTATTAGCTGTCTGCAGAGCTCGTAAACCATTCCAGCCGTCCTTACAGCCTGCCTGACAACCTCGATGAAAGGCAGGACAGCTTTCTCAACCGCTGTCAAGTCCTTTAAACCAACGTATCTTCGCAGGTAATGGAGGTAGACAAGGATCTGAAGGGGCGGTAGGAAAAGCGCGCCGGTGAGCAGGATGTTTTTCATAGTTGGGAGCGGGGCCTCGTCGGGGTGTTTCTTAGCTATGTGAACGTAGCTGCGGCCGTAGCGGAAGTTCGTCTTCCAGAACCGTGCTCTCTCCAGATGCGTTGCCTCAGCATTCAGGTAGGCGAGCTTGAAGCCTGCTTTCCTCAGCC
>JANWZU010000040.1 GCA_025054795.1 Candidatus Caldarchaeum sp. | reverse complement strand
GACAGAAAACCCGTCTACAGGCTGATGCCCGCCGGCCTCCTTCTCGGAGGCCTCTCCGTAGCCGCCGTCGGCCTCCTCGAGAATTACTATCTAATTTTCGCCGCAGCCGTTCTGGGAGGTGTAGGCTCGGCTCTCTACCATCCTGTTGCCACCTCGCTGAGCTCTGTCTCCGGTAAAAGGTCTATGTCGGTCTCTGTTTTCATGACTGGAGGCGACTTAGGTCTGGCCCTAGGCTCGCTCGTATGCACGCTCGCCGTTGCCCTTCTAGGTTTGAGCGGCACGGTAGTCCTTCTGCTGATGCCTCTGACGATGGCTTTTCTTCTCACAAGACTTGAGCTCCAGCCTCTTAAAACCCAGAAACAGCAGTTAGGCGACGAGGTGAAGGCAGTAGGCTTACGCTCGATATACCTGCTCGTCGGGGCATCTGTTCTGAGAGGTCTGGCTGTTATGAGCATGATCACCTACCTGCCTCTCTACTTGGCGTCCCAAGGATATGCTTTGACGCACGCCGGGGGAGGGTTGACTTTGATGCTTTTGGCCGGTGCTGGCGGAATGATCACGGCCGGGTTCCTCGCTACAAAGCTTGGTAAGAAGAGAGTCGTCACGTTTCTCCTGCTGGCCGCCAGCCTAACGGCCTTCCTAACACCCCTAACTCCATCAGGCCTTGTCCTAATCCCCGTGTCGCTTTTCGGATTCGTGGCTCTGGCCGCCCACCCGCTTCTAGTCGCCATCTCACACGACATGCTTCCAAACAACCTAGGCGTGGCTTCAGCCCTGATATACGGATTCACCTTCGGAGTGGTCAACGTGCTTGTGCCGGTGGTAGGGCTTGCCATAGACATCTACGGATACACGACGGTTCTAACGGCAGTCGCCTTCTTCCCGCTTCTTTCAGCATTATTCGCATCCAGAATACCGACTCGTAAGATGTCATTCCGCACGGCAGGTTAATAAGCGGGCTCGTGGTTTGTGATATATGGGGAGAGACCGGCATCTCCAGATTCTGGAGTCTCTTGTCGAGGGTCTTCGAACAGGCTCGTCCGTAAAAGTGCTGCGCAGGGGGGAGGAGAGAATACTGCGTATATCTTGGCTGAACATCGTCCACGACCCCGAAACATACCGAGCTCTGGCGAAGACCGTGGCTCTTGACGTTGCTCAGCGTGGCTACGTCTTCGACGCTGTTGCGTCCATCGAGACTTCAGGAGCTAAGTACGGCGTGGCTGTTTCCTACGAGCTTAACAAGCCTTACTTCTCAATCTACAAATCGGGAAAAGTGGTTTTCGAGAAACCCGTTGCTGTTTCTGAGAGGTCCTTCACCGAAGGCAGAGAAGTTTTGCTTCATCTAGACGAGTCTGCTGTTTCAGGTTTTAAGCGGGTGCTTCTGATAGACGACATCCGAAGGAGTTCAAGGACTATCAACGCAGCCGTAGGCTTGCTGAAGAAATGCGGGCTGGATGTCGTGGGATGCTATGTAATTCTAGACCTTGCGTTCGCAGGTTTTCCAAAGCCCTCAGAGATACCGTACCATCCTTTGTTCGTCGTAGTGGACGTCGACGAAGAGGGTAGATGCGTTGTGTCAAACGGCTTGGTTCTGCGTTTCATTGAGCAGAGGCAGCAGTCCTTCGCTTAAGAATGCCTCTTACCAAAGCTGCAGAAACGGTTGCGAGCGTTAAAGTTAACAACAGCCCTGTTGCGACGATTAAGATGTTTTCACCTGCTCCACCGCTCGACGTTATCAAAACAACAGTCATGGGCCTTGTCAGCTCGACGACATCGCCTTTCCTCTCAGCACCTTCCAACAAGTAGCCAGCAACAACCCCGTCCATCTGAGCGTCCTTCAACACTTCGCTCAAACGAATCACAGATTTCTCCGGGCCCCACAGCTCTTTAAGCAAGCCGCCGTCAGGGCTGAGGACTCTAAGCCTGTACTCCGAACGTATGTTGAACGAAGCTTTGCCGAGGTCTACGAAGGCTGTTATGGACGGCGGCGTTATGATGTGTCTAACGTCCTCGGCTTGGGCTGTTCTGAGGGAGATGTTTGTTATCGTGTTTTTGAGAAGAACTAACTTTGCCTCTGACACGGGCAGGTTGTATGAGGCTGTGTTGTTGACGACCACAGCTAGCTTGGCTCCGTCAGCAACACCTGACACCGTTATGTTCAGAGTGTAGGCGATGTCTGCGTTAAGCTTCCCCCACCCCCAAGAGTTGGAGCCCGTGGCTGGAACCCGTCCCGTGTGGCTGTCAACCCTCGCGTTGGCCTTGACAACCATGATCACCTGCTCGGCGGTTAGATGCGGCGCTAGCTGGAGAACGAGCGCAGCCACTCCAGCTGCGTGAGGTGTAGCCATGCTTGTTCCCCTGCTGACTGCGACCAAGCTGCTGGGGCTGAAGAGCTGCTGGCCCGAATCACCCGACCGCGCCCCCATGATCACTCCACCCGGCGCCGCTATGTCAGGCTTAACTCTTCCGTCAGCCGTCGGCCCTCTTCCGCTGTAGGACTCCAACCCTCCGAGAACCCCGCCGAGGCTCCACGTCGTTCCACCCGCCTGCCACTGGATGCGGGTTGTGTAAGCCCCAACCGTCAGAACTTTTTTAGCTGTACCGGGTATGGTTACGGTTGATTCGGGGCTTAGGGAGTACTCGGTGGAGGGGAGGAAGGCCTCGGACTGGTTTGAGCATGTGTT